>NZ_JAUBSA010000043.1:0-32999 GCF_036702115.1 Microcoleus sp. LAD1_D5
TTAGAGAAAATAGCAATCAGGGCGCTGTTTTTGATTATACCCGACAATCCATCAAGTTATTTATTTTTCAGTCCTAAGTCCTCAGCTAATTTCTTGGCTTGGCGTCCAAACACTACCCAAGTTACTGGTTGACTAGCATTAACGTAAAGCCATTTGCGGTTGTTTTCTGATAGTTCTCGATGCCGTTCAATGTAGCTTTTGATAGCATCGGTAAGGTGGCGACGAAGACGCTTGCCTTCTAGCCCAATCCTCATTAACTCCTAAAGGAGTCGTTTTTTCTTGGCAGGAATTAGTCTGGCTTCGCCATTGATAGCATCCCTCTTGCTCGCATCCGCACCGGGCGGGGAGAAAACCCCGCCAGCACTTCTATCTACTCGCCCTCCGTCAAAGCTGAATATTCCTGATGGTGCGAGTTGCTGTAAAAACTAGCAATAATCGCCACCATCAACCACCACAGCATATTAACTTCCGGTCGGTACCAAACTGTATCGACAAAACCGTGGGCCATCATGCCGGCTAAAGTTGCGATCGCCCCAATCAACCAAAACCCCTGATTCGATTTTAGATTTTGGATTTTAGATTTGGGATTTTGCGATTCCTCCTCTAAACTAGAGATGTTAAATTGTGAATCCCGCAGATGTTTGATGTGCAACAAACCTTGATTGATGGTGACAGTCATAAGCCACAGGAAACACATTAAACCGATAAAACCGGTTTCCACCGCAATTTCCAGCAGCACAGAATAAGCGCTCAAAGCAGTGAATCTCGGCTTCATGTAAAGCGGATAAACTTTATTAAAAGCAGTGTTTCCCGGGCCAATTCCGAGAATTGGCCGATCGCGAATCATGTCAATCACCGCCGTCCAAACATTAATCCGAAAATTGTTGCTGCTGTCACCGCGGCCGATAAACATACTCGAAACTCGATCGCGCAGCGGCTCCACCAAAGCCACTCCCAAAATTAACGCCCCCGCCAAACCTCCTAACCCTAACGGTAGCGCCCAATTCCGCCAGAACCGAGGCATCAAGGGGCTGTACCAGTACCAAAGCAGCACTAAAAACACCACCAGCAGAGCCACAAAACCGATCCAAGCACCCCGGCTGTCGGTGTAGCGCAAACACGCGCAATTCACCACCAGCATCGTCAGTGCTAAAAGTTTTGTTCCCCATCCTTTCCACACAAAAAGTGCGGCGGCGCTCAATGCAATGGCGGGAAGTAAATAGGAACCCAGCAAGTTTGGATTGCCCAAAAAGCTGTAAACTCGCGTGACATTGGCTTGAGTAGAAGTCGGATCGTTCCAAGTAGCTAATGGTGGCACTTTGTCAATCCACTGCCGAACGCCGTAAAAACTGACAACTAGAGCGACGTTCAAAAATACGGCAATTAACCACGATCGCCAACGGGGCGATCGCAAGATCCGCGCCATCAGCGCAAAAAACAGCAAATATAGCGTTAGCTTGCTCCAACCTGTAACAGCCGCGGCTTTCACCGGCGACATCGCTGTTGCGACAGTGGCTATGCCCCAGTACAGCAGAACCAGCAAATGAATCGGCGTGAAGGGGATCTCGCGATCGTCCGAAACAGTCAGCAGCACCCAAAATGCAGCGCTAGCCGCCATCAACACCCCCACCAAGGCATTGTTTACAAACGGCGCAAAACCGAAAGTCAAGGCCAGCAAAACAAAACCCAAGGGTTCTGCCCACTGCATCAGCCAGCTACTCTGTCGCCAACTGCGTAAAGAGCCGATCGCCAAATTGAATAAATAACTTCTACTTTGCCACTGAGATAGTGGCAAATTTGCCAGAGTTAACTGTTGCCAAACTGAATTCATTGCTATTTTAGATTTGTACTTTGTAATCGGTAATTAGTAATTGGGAATTGGTAATTGGGAATCGCTAATCGGGAATTGGTAATCGGTAATCGGGAATTGGTAATCGGGAATTGGTAATCGGGAATTGATAATTGAAAAAAGTTCAGTTATTTTTCTTCCTTCTTTCAGCAGTTACGTCCTGTAAACTGCTTCTTCCCTCTTCCTTCTTCCCTCTTCCTGACATCCGTTACATCCGTTACATCCGCCCTTGCTAATCCGTTGCCGAACTTCCTTCTTCCTTCTTCCTTCTTTAGCCTTCCAACAATTCCGTAGCATTTGTGCAGGGCAGCCAGAGCACGTAGCGATATCCAGATTCCGGGGCTCCTTGAATTGAGAGTTGGCCGCCTTGAATTTCCACCAACTGGCAGCAAAGCAGCAGCCCCAAGCGTTCCCTGGCCCCGTAACCAGCTAACACCGGTGCGGTATCCTCGGCATTCTGGGCCACCAAAGCTGCCAACTCAGAAAACGCCAGCGTTAAGCGCTGCGAACCCTGTGTCGGGAGTTGCGCTTCGAGTCGGGGGGAGTCGGTTTCGGAGTGCGATGGGGAACCGCTACCTGATCCGACCTTCAACAAGTAGTCGGTGTAGAGTTTAGCATGGGGCAAACTTTCCCCTAACCAAGGATGAAAAACCCAAACTCCGATGTTGATACCGTCTTCTTTCCGAGAAACATGGAGTCGAATCACGCTGCCTGCCCCAGCAGATTGAATAATGCTAAAAATTAAGTGGTGCAGCATTTGCTGAACCTTATCTTTATCTACCAACCAGATGCGGGGCCCGGGCCCCATCGACAAATTAATTTCTTGCTCTCGTCTACTTGCAGTCGGCGACAGGATGGTCACAACCTGCTGACACAAAGTTTCTATATTGACTGCGGTTCGCTTCAAGGTGAAAGCGGAATCATCTAGTTCTGACAGTTCCAAAATTTCTTCAACTAGCGATCGCAAAGAGCGGCTGCTGTCTTGGATTACGTCAATATATTCTTTTTGCTTGCTCGTTAAGGGGCCATAAATTTCTTGTTTCAACACGCTTGCCATACCGAGGACAGAAGTGAGCGGTGTGAGCAATTCCTGCACTAAATTATTCAGCAGTTTTACCTTAATTGAGTTAGTAGACAAATCGATAGGTTTGTTAGTCATCGCTAATTTTTATTGGTTCATTGTCGAGCGAGGGTTTGCGGTTCATTAGACCTATTCCAAAAGTCTATAACAATCTGTTTATAATTCACCAGAAAAAAACGTACTGAAGAAAAATATATATTCCTTCTTCCCTAGAAGCTCTTCCTTATCTGACTAATTAAGATTTAATCATTGCTTCTAAAGCTGATTGCAAGTCTTGAGTGAGTTCGGCAACTGCTAACCTACGGCTGGTTTGATATCGATCCCAACGATCGCCCACTGATATCGGTTCGCCCACGGTCATTTGTACCTGCTGTTTGCCCAACTTCGGTCTGCCGAAAGGATTTCCCCCTTTGATGCGAGCCAGTACGTCCCACAGCAGTAAAGTTGTTTCTGCCAAACGTTCTGCTGTCAGTTGTTCTGCGACATACCTGCCCGTGACGGACACGAAACTTTCTACAAGTCTCATGTGCCACATCCGAAGACTTGCTTCTTCAGCGAGGCGATCGGCTAATCCTCTTTCTAAGGGAGAAAGTGCTGCAATATCTTTGATATCTTCTCGATAAATATACTCCCAGCCTGCTTGTTCCAGACGGCGGCAGCGGTCTATTAAACTGCCTTTTGGCTTTAAGTTGAAATATTCTTCTCCTACTTGCAAACCCACGTCTAACAGGGCTTTCAGTCGAGCCATCATTACTTCATTACCAGAATCATTTCCCGTTTTGTTGGGGAGGGATAATGATGTTAAAATAGATGTTTTTGGCTGTATTTGTTTATGATAAAAACGGCTGTAAAACTCTTCCATTACTGCTAGTAAATGGCTGCCCAGTCGAATCAGGCGCAGATATTGGAATTTGTGATTGTGGTTTTCGGAATCGGGATTGGCGGTCTCTAAATTGACGATATCGGTGCGATCTAAGGGTGGCAGTCCGCAATCAATTTCTAATTGAGTTAAAAGTTTTTCTAGGGGTTGCCAAGGTGGGTTGACATAGCGGTATTGAATGCCGATCGGCACAATTAAAACTTTTTCAGTGCGTCCGGCTTTCAGCAAATCTTCAACGCACCAGAAACCCATTTGAGCAATTCCCGGTTCGAGGGGGCTAACTATTTCATTGTGACCGTTGGTGGCACCTTCTGGGGCGGCGGCGATCGGGAATTGGCTGTTGACAAATAAATCGCGGGCCGATCGCAATCCGACGCGATCGATCTTCCCGCGAACAATCGGAGTGCCACCGAGTTGGGAATACAACCAGCCGACTCCCGCACCAGCCCACAGAGGAATGCCACGATCGTAGATAAAGTGCGAATGTACCGGGAATTGCAGGGGAATGCCTTTAGCCCGCGCCGCCTGGGGAACGAGTTTCCAAATTAGTTGTCCCAAACAGTAGGGATCGTTTGAGTTGGGGTGGCGGAATGCTAGCAAGAAGCGAACTTTCTGATTTTGAAATTGGTGGAATAGTTCGGCGAGGGTTTCGACGTTTTCGGCTTGAATGTGGCTGATATTCGTCCGAAATCGCAGCCACCAGGGAAATATTTGCTTACAACCTTGCATCACTAGCGGGTTGTAGGCTGGGGGTAGGAATTCCAGTGGCGGCTGAACTTGGCTAATTGAATTGGGCATTTTGCGATTTTAAATTTTAAATTTTAGATTTTAGATTACTAGGTTGGGGTAAAAACTTCCAATTTTGAGAATGCTGAAGTTTTTTTGATTAACCGCAGAGGACACAGAGGACACGGAGGAAGGGAGGAGATAGCAAACCGTGTCAATTTAATGTCAAAAGTATTACCCGTCTTGGATTGAATATCATGTCCAGTCGATCGACCCCAATATTTTGGTCGGGGCCGGTTTACGGTATTTCTGGGTGATATTACAGATTCAGAGGTGAACTAGCCCTGACAAGAATTACGATTATTTTACAGGACTAAATATAAACCCATCATCTTTTTTACCCGCCTGCCATTGACAATGGGGATGCGAGGGTGTCAGAAACGCGACTAAAAACGAGATTTATGCTCAGTTTCAGCCTTCAACACAGATTTTTGCAATCCAAAATCTAAAATCTAAAATCCTATTGTGCGGCTTCAAAGATCATTTCCTGGAAGTTAATGACATCCGATCGCGGATCGCAGTGGGTGACTTTGACTTCTAGTCGATCGCCTATTGCGACCGATCGACCAAATCGCATTGCCAATTCTAAACCCAAATCTTCCAATAAAATCAATCCGAGATTGCTGTCTTCCCTCAGCCAGCGCAGCATTAAAGCTTCCCAAACTTCATCGGGGTTGCGCCGCAAATATTCCAATCCCCAATAGCGGTTAGTTTGGCGTTCGACGGTAGAGGCTTCTTTAACTGCGGTGCCGAGACACATCACAATATCCTGTATTTCTTCAGCCGTAAAAGGTAGGGGTTCGCCCCGCAGGTGGGCTTTGATTTGGAAGTGAGTCAGCAAGTCGGTATAGCGGCGGATCGGGGAAGTAACTTGAGTGTATAATTCCAAACCCAAGCCGGCGTGGCGTCCGGGGGTGAGGCCCATTTCGCTGCGGGGCATACAGCGACGCACGGCGCAAGCGCGGGCGGGGCCTGCGGGCACGGCCAGCAGTTCTTCATCGGGAGGGAGTTCGGGCTGTGGCTGATAGCGGTAGGGTATGGGCAGGCTGTGAGCTTGACCGTAGCGGGCGGCTAGTTCGCCGGCTAAAATCATCATTTCGGCTACTAGCATCCGGGCTGTGGAGTCGTCGATGACGTGGATTTTGATCTCGTCGCCGTTGACTTTGATGACGGATTCGGGCATGAAAATGCTGATTGCGCCTTGGGCTTCCCGCCATTTTTGGCGCAGTTTGGCCGCAGAGGCGATCGCTGCTATTTCCGGTTCTGCTTCGATTCCCAACTCCAGCATTTCGTCTACGTCATCGTAGGTCAAGCGGTAGGTGGGTTTTATGGTGCTGATGTGGATGCTGTAATCTTGAGCCGCGCCGATTTCGTCTAATGTGACGCTGAAGCTGAGGGCGCTGCACTCTTTGCCTTGAATTAAACTCATCGGCCCGGTTGCCAAAGCTGGGGGAAACATGGGGATCATTCCCGTGGGCAGGTAAACCGTAGTGGTGCGCTTTCTGGCTTCGAGGTCGAGTTCGTCTCCGGGGGAAAGCAAGCGGGTGGGATCGGCGATGTGTATCCACAGCCGCTGCTGGCCGTTTTCGAGGAATTCTAAGCTGAGGCCGTCGTCGATTTCGGTGGTGCTTTCGTCGTCGATCGTGTAAACCTTCAGGTGAGTTAAATCGAGACGATTTGTGTCGGAGTCGGTTGGGGGATTTTCTAGGCAGCGTTGAGCCACTTCTAATACCTTTGCGGAGAATTGTAGGGGAATTTGGCTGCGCCGCAAAAACAGGTTTTCGTGGGTGCTCCACAGGCCGAGATCGACTAGGAGCCCAAATGCTGCTTCGGGGTTTTCGGAACGTTCTAAGCTGGCTAAAGTTTCTAATGCCGGGATGCGGTGCGTTGCTTCTTCTCCGAGGGTGGCAAAGCGTTCTAAGGCGTCGAGGCGAGTTCGATCGCTATTTTCCCAATCTACATTTTCCCCTGCCAGCCGCTGTTTGACTCGATCCCAAAATCCTTGGGATTCTTGGTGTCGCTGCTGTTCTACTTCTTGCTGGTGTTTGATTTCGGCTACTTGGGCTGCCGGTCGCGGTTCGTAGCGATCGCCCTTTTGTTTGAAATACAGTTTGTCTGTTGATAGCAAACAGTAAGCCGCGTAACACTGGGCCCCACTACTCTCAGAAAATAGCAGCATTGCCAGGGATTTGGGATCTGCTGTTTCTCCGTCGCCGACTAAGAGTTCCCAAGCGACTTCCAAACTCGACGGATCTGAGTAGGCTTCTACTTCTTTGAGAAATTTGGGAATGTCGGAGGGTTTGTAAGTTTCTCCGACTACTTCGTAGGTGATTTGTTTGGGCGGTATGCTGTGCGGTTGACCGTTTTCGTCTACCACGACCCAGTTTTTCTTGCCATCGGGGCGATCGGCAACTGCCAGACGGCGGTCGCCGTGCACTCTAAATTCTACTAACGTTCCCTTCTCCACTTGCCAGCTTTATATTTGAGATTTTGGATTTTTACAGTAGCCACTTATCGAGTTTCGAGCTTGCGATTTTAGATTTTGGATATTGGCAATTTTTCTGGTCAATTGTGAAAGTTAAAATCTAAAAAGTTGTTCTTTCTTCTTGCTTTTTTTTTAACTTTTGACTTGTGATTAAGACTTGCGCTGCGGCGACTCTTAATCCTATTTCGCGATTATTTCGCTGCCTTCTTGCTGCACTCTTAATGACAGAAAGACGTTCTTTTCGCGCAAGTCTTATTCCCAGTCCAAAATCTAAAACCCAAAATCCCAAATCCTGTTAACCTTCTTGGTTTACGAAGGGCATCAAAGCTACAATTCTTGCTCTTTTGATGCTTCTGGTCAGGTCTCGCTGCTGTTTTGCCGTCAAACCGGTAATCCGGCGGGGCAAAATTTTACCGCGTTCTGTGACGTATTTTTTGAGCAAATCGACATCTTTGTAGTCGATCGGGTCTCCTGGTTTGATGGGCGAAACGCGCCGGCGAAAGTAAGTCATGGTTTGTTGTTTGTTGACTGTTGACTGTTGACTGTTGTCTGTTGACTGTTGACTGTTGTCTGTTGTCTGTGACTGTTGACCAATAACAACTGACTACTGACAACTGACTACTGACTAATCACTACTTGATCTCTTTGTGGGCAGTGTGACTGTTGCAGTGGGGGCAGAACTTTTTGAGTTCCAGCCGGGCCGTCGTGTTGCGACGGTTCTTGGTGGTGGTGTACCGAGACACGCCTTTTGAGCGTTTGCTTACGTTTGTACGGCACTCAGTACACTCTAGAGTAATTATGATGCGGACGCCTTTAGCCATAATTCTAAATAAATTTCGACTAATTTAAACACAATTTATTATCTTCTCACATTGCTCTGCACTTGGTCAAGCAATCTTCTAACTTTGATGTCGAGGGAGTAGCCACGGCGGGTTCCAACGACGATCGTCCCGCCGATGCGATCGTGGAAAGCTTGGGGAAACCTTTCGGCGGAGGTGAGGGCAACGCTACAGTCGATCGCCAGGGGCAGCATCAGCAGCAAGACGGCGGCGTTGGTAGATGTGAGCCCACCTATACCTGCGAAGGCTAAGGCGGCGCAAAAGCCCAGCAATGCCTCGCGCTTGCACAGTTCTTGCACTCCGGGAGTCCGTTGGAATCTGGTATCGGCAATTTTCATGTCCAAGGCCCAGCGCCCGAGACTTTGACCTTGGTTTTTCCTGACGATGGCTACGCGCATGATCAGCCACAGTAGGACAAAAAATATGATTTGGACGATCGCATTATTGCCCAGAAGCAAACTGGGCAGCCAAACTGCGATTCCGTCGATGCAGAGGGCCGCGGCGCGGCGGCCGACTGATACTTTGGGAAGGAGGGGCAATAAATCGGAACTCATAGGCAAAAAGGTCGATCGCCAACTAGCTACTTTTTGATCTTAAGCTCTCGATTAATGGATCGGCATCAATGGCGTGTAACTCAACTTCCAAGCCAACCGCTAATTATTCAAGCAGAAAATGGATTTTCGCCGATTCCCAACTGCTTTTTCGACTTTTCCACCTGTTCCCACAGTGTTTGGATCTGAGTAAATGCCTGTTCCACAGAGATTTTACCGTTAGATGTCAAGGAACTGATGTAACCCACTCGCTGAGAAAACTCTTGTAAATTCGCATTAAATACCAAATTCTCTGGCTTTACTTCACCGTAATAACGATTTTGAGGATATAAAAAATTTGAATTTGCTACCATTGCTTTAACCTCGCATGAAAAGTTGTTTCCTGAACTAATCAATAATATTATAAACCGCGAACACCTGCTAAAGTTGTGCCGTAAGTAGCAGAAATCATGTGACAGTGGGCGAACTTTTTTGTGATGGCAATTACACGGACTGATCGGGGCAACAAAAACCTCAGTGATTTCACCTGTACAACTTACGCAGGCGGGGTCAACAACCAGGTTTCTGCCTTAAGGCTTATAACTTAGGATGTGGCGTCCAAACCAGGTTTTTGTTAGTCCAGGACTGAGTTATTGAAATAAGTGACAAAAACCCCTGAAATGGATAATATTATTGCAGACATAAATAGTTAGAGTTTTAATAGGAATCTGCGTAATGTCTCCCAATGCGCTATCGCCCCGTCCCAAACCCCGGCTGAGGCAATTTTTAATTAGACTTGCCATTGCCGTAATTGCTGCTGTTATCGCCTTCAACCTTCCTCACTCCTTAATTCCAGTGTTTAAAGAATCCGTATCCCAAGCAACGCCGGCACCAGAAATCCAGAACTTGCTCGCCGGCAAGCGCAAAATTGTGATAGTGGGCGACAGCATCACCGAGGCTGCGAAATACCCCGGAGGTTACGTTTGGCTGCTGGAACGCTATCTGAATGCCGTTTATCCCGATCGCAAAATCGAAATCGTCAACGCCGGGATCGGCGGTAACAAATCGACTGATATGCAAGCGCGCTTCCAGAAAGATGCGGTCGACCAAAAGCCAGGTTTAGTGATGATTAATGTCGGAGTCAACGACGTTTGGAACGCTTTCTTCGACTTCCCAAACAATCAGTTTTATCCGGAAGGCAACTGGTCCGCGGGAGTGCAAGTGGCAGAATATCGGGAGAAAATAACTCAAATGGTGCTGACCGCAAAAGCCGCAGGAATTCGAGTTGTACTGCTTTCTCCTACTCTGATAGGGGAAAGTATCGACGGCCCAGAAAATCGCAGGTTGCAACAGTATGTTGCCGCGATGCGAGAAATTGCGTTAGAGAATCAGTGCTTGTTTATTGATTTGAATACGCCTTTTCGGGAAGTTATCGGCACGTATCAAAAGCACGCGGGCAAGACTCTGAATTTGTTGGCTGCAGATGGAGTACACCCAAATCAATCGGGATATCGGATTATGGCTTTTACTATTTTGCGAGGTTTGGGAGTACCCGCAAATGATATTGAGAATTTAGAAGTCAAAAAGTGAATCTTTGAATTTAGTTAACAGTTGACTGTTGGCTGTTAATTGAAAGTATCCAGGGTACAAGCCCCCTGATTTATCTCTGGGGGAAATTATTCAAATCTCAAATCTCAAATCATTCAATTGGCGGATGATACCGTTTCAACCAACAGCTACCGATAATCACTAACGCCACCACTACAATAATTTCCGTCCAAAAAAACGAAAGGAAATCGCTTGCCGTTCCCACCGGAGGCACCCCTGGTTGAGCATTGCGAATAGCGGGAAAAGCAAACAGCATCACACCAGTCCAACTCAGCATTCCCACTTCCGGCAACTTGCCGGATTTCATCACTTTTAATGCTAGCAAAAGCGCCATAGTTGACAGCACCCACATGATGACAATAATCACTAAGGCAAAGAATTTCACCGGGATGGAGCGAGTTGCAGAAACATCGATATAAATAAATATAGACGAATTCTCTTCCATCGGTTTATAACTGATGTCGAAACCGGGAACGTCGGCATGAAAATTAAACTCCAGCGGCACGGGATTCAGTTCAAATGGAGCAAATTTTTTACCAATCGAAGGCAGCGGGTCAATCGAAATAGCTACTTTAGCAATGTGCCTATCAAAGGGGTAATTGTTAATTTTTCCTTTGACTAAGTTAAACTTCAATGCAGGGACAATCATCGGTTTGCCTTCTTTAAAGGTAATTTCCGAATCCTGTACATTTGCGCCGTTAACTGTCATTAACAAGTCTTGAGCCGGGTAGGTTGGCCCTTTTTTATAGATACCTTTGAGTTCAAACTGCAAGCGGGCTTCTAATTCATTTTTAATGGGATCAACGGCAATTACTGTCATTTTGACATCAACCAAGCCTTTAGACGCTACAGCGCTTTCGGGAGAGGGCTTGTAAGGCTCTTGGGCGTTAGCATTGTGAGAGTAAATAGATAAGATGATTGCAAAAGATACGACGATACTGCCAATTAAAATAAGTATTTTTTTGAGATTAAGTTTCTTGACAGTTTGCATTTATTATGGATATTTTATGTTTTGATTTGTTGTTAGTATTTCCCGCAGTCTCCGCAGTCCGTCAGCCAGGGGTTTAAACCCCTGGCTCATAGCTAAAGTCGGTTAAAACCGACTAAAGAAACTCGATCGATAATAAATGTTGGTTTTAGTCCTCTTTTAGAGGACTTTCGCTGTGAGCCGGGGGTTGAAAACCCCCGGCGGGCTGTGGCGAGCGGCGCCAGAACCAGGCGAGTCAGCGCGCTAGTGCGAACCTGTAGGAAGCAATACATTTGGTGTGAAACTTCCGTGCAAACCGTAGGGAATGTGCTGTTTTAAATGCAAGCGCGCTAGGGGCCCTTTGGTGATGTCGCGAGCATCTAAAATCACTAAGGTCGATCGATGATTAGCTGCATCATACATTAAAACCAGCAGCCAGCCGTCATCCTCAGCAACAGCATCGGGACGGAGAACAAACACCGGTTCCCCCGCAAAACCGCGCGGCGCCGCACTCCAAATTTGCCTTTCTCCCGTCACGAAATCCATTTTGAGGATAGCTTGCAAAGGAGCATTTCCCGTGGGAGCATCAGCAGCACCGATGTAAAGATATCGGTAAGGTTGTCCGACATTATTCGGATGCAAAGTTGGAAACTCGCAGCACCTAGTTTCAACAACTTGATGCTGCACCGTGTTGTCTTGCAAATTTAACTTAAACCGCCACAATTCGCCCGCTGGAACGCTGTCAAAATCAATCTCGCGAAAATCGCCGTCCGCTTCTACAGTTGGAAATGATTCGTAGCAAACTGAATCTACAAAAACTTGGCCTTCTTCTTCCCATGCGTTGCAGTGGTGGAAGACAAAACAAGGTTCAGTTTCTAATATCTTCACCTCGTCAGTGCCGTTGCGGGGAATTAAAATTGCTTGCGTTGGCTTGTTTGGGGAAAATTGAATGCACTGGGATGCACTCCGAAATCCTAACACGAAAAGCAGCGGATTGAAGCTGACGGGATTTTGGAAGAATATACAGTAATTCGGGGTAATTACCATGTCGTGCAGGAAGGCAAAACCCGGTATTGCATGGGCGTGACGCTGCAAAAGTTTGCCGCTTTCGTCGAATTCGTAAATCGTGATGGTACTCGACAAGCCGGGCTTGACAGAAAAGTTTACTAATCTGTCTCCTTTGCCATTTTTCCCTTTTTCAATTCTGGGGTGGGCTGCGAAAGCTTCACCGGGTTGTAAAATGCCGTCTAGGGTGTCTAAGCCGAGTGTTTCTAGGGTGCGGGGGTCGAGTCTGTAGGGCTGTGCTGCTTCCCAAAGTGCTAGCAGTTTGTCGCCCCAATAAATGATGTTGGTGTTGGCAATGTTTTTGATTTTGACATCAAAGATGTTGGCAAGCCAGCCCCCCGGTTTCTGTGTGCCGAAAACGCCTCGGTGGAGGATTTTTCCGGCTTTTTGTTCGGCGAGATAGCCTTCTGTGTGTATGAATCGGTTGCGGAAATGGGCGCGGCCTTCGGATATTGCGATCGCACAAATCATCCCGTCGCCGTCAAACGGGTGGTGGATGCGCTGGCCGTTGACATCCAATAATCCGGGCCCGTTGCGAAAGAATGTGCCTTGCAAGCCGGCGGGGATTTCGCCTTCTATGTCGTCAATCCAGTAGTCGAATTCGTTGGGTTGGGATTCGTAGCCGCGCTGCCAGTCTGTGCGATCGTATGATGGGTTGGGGGCGGCTGTTTGAGGTGGGGAAACTTGTAAGTTTGGCATTGGTGTTAGGGGAGCGAATTTTTTAACCGCAGAGAGCACAGAGGGCGCAGAGAGAAGGAAATTCGGAGAATGGGGAAACACAGTTAAATTCATCCGTGTATCCGTGTCAAAATCCGTGTGTGCCTGCCTTTATTTGCTGTCTGCGGTGCGGCTTTGTGACCTTACTGTCGGTACTAAGTCGGGAAAGTATTCGGGCATGAAATGCTGTCCGCCTGGTTTGGAACTGCCCATTTCTGGTTCTAATACGGGAAGAGACTTTTGATTGTTTGGATCGCCGCTTTCTGTACTATCAGCGGGCAACCAATTTAAGAACGGTAGTGGCAGAAGTGTGGACAGGTTTGTGATGACAATTAGCAGCCAGAGGTTATCGAAATTGCGATCGGTAATTCCTAGCAAGTGGGTCAAAAGTGCACCGCCTTCGTGGGAAATAAGTCCTGCTAAGTTGGTGACTGACATCAACACGGCAAATAAAGTTGCTTCAACACCTCGGGGACACAATCGTGCGGAGAGTACCAGCACCGGCATATAAGCAATTTGTCCGATTACTGTCAGGATCAGGCTGTCTCCGATGCTGAACCATTGATCGTCAATTCCTAAAGCTCGGTTCGCATGAGTTACTAATAATAAAGTAGTCATGCCCAAAGCAGTCGCAATGACCGTTGACCAGCCAAAAATTACTCGAAATGGAACTGTTTTGAGGAAGCGCTGAAACAGCCAGATCCCGGCGAGGGCTGCAATGCTGGTAACGAGGCGCACTCGTCCGAGAAATTCTGGTTGAAAGCCTAATTCGTTAGTGGTGAAAAAGAAGAAGGCGGAGTCTGAGCTTGGGGTGGATTGCCAGAGAAAGAGAAAGGCGGTGGGCAGCCAAATAGTTTTTTGGGTAACAGCTTGCCGCAGTTGTTTTAGTTGGTCTTTGACCGTTTCAAAGTCGGTTCTTTTGTTGGTTGTTTCTTCGGCAATTAACCAAGCTGTTGCTGATACAATTAGCGGGAAAGATGCGGTGATTAAAAATATTGTGTGGGTGCTGAAGTGTTGCAGCAGGGAACCGCTGAGGTAGGCGGTAATTAGTCCGCCGAGGGCTGCAGCGCCCCAAGATAAGGACTGCAGGGAACCTGCGTCGGTAACGGATTCTTTTCTGGCCCTTTCGACTACCAGGGAGTCGGCGATTACGTCGCTGACGGCGAGGGAGAGGGAACTCAGGGCGATCGCGCCTGTAGCGGCAAGCGGCGTGTGTACAATTGTTGCGAGGCTCACCCATGCTGACGTTCCCAGTAGCCCGGAGAGGACGATGTAAGGGCGTCTGCGGTAGCCGAATATCGGCAAGCCGTCCGACATGAAGCCGAACACGGGTTTGATAATCCAAGGTAGGGCGACGACGCCCAGCATTGCCGAGACTTCTGCCGGACTCATGCCGAGTTCGTCTTTGAGGAAGAAGCTGACGGCTAAGCGGGCTAGTCCGAGGATGCCTTGGACGAAGTAAATCAGTAAGATGGCTATGAGTTCGGGGGTTGGCTCATTCCCAAAGAATACTTTTTCTTTTAAAGATTCTTTGAGTTTGCTGACGCCGGAGGGGGAAACGAGCATTTGAGCAATATTTCTTAATGAATCTCAATATTTATAACACATTCTTAATGAGTTGCGGGAACTGTCGGAGGTGGGATGCCGGAATGACGGGGATCTGGCAGGTATTATAAAATTGTAATTAGCTCGAATTAAAGGATTGGTGGTAGCAATGAAAGCAGAAAGTAAAATTGTCTTTCTGGCAGCGGCTTGGATTTTAGGAATAGGGGCTAATTTAGCCTCAGCAATACCTGTTGCTAACCAGCAAGGTGATTATCCGGTGCCACCTGCGAGACAGCGGGGGAACAGACAGGTAAATTGGGTGGTTGTTGACTCAGATTCTCAAGGGTTGAATTGTCGGATGGCTCAGAAATTTCGATCAATTTCTGTAGACGGTTTGGATGCGCCTGCTGAGTTGTTTGAAAGAAATAAACACAAGATTTCACAGTGGGCTGTGGTGACTGCGTTTCGGCGGGGACAGCGCTTGCAAGCGGTGACAGGAAATAATGCCAATCAAATTATGATTGCTGACTCTCAGGGCAAACCTTGGCTGCCGGTTTCAACGGATAAGGGTAATTGTTTTGTGCGGGCTAACAGCCGTTTTATTAAACCGATTCGGGAAAATCCTACTACTTTGAAACCGTTAGAATAAGGCAGAATGGAAACAGGGAAAACAAACCTTAGATTATACAATCTATATGCAAACCGCGAGCAATTCTCAAACCCTGACAATCCAACTGTCTCCTGAAGACAGCGAAAGGCTTTTAGCAGAAGCGAAACGTCGTCAACTTGATGCCCACAGCCTAGCTGAGATACTGCTGCATGAAAGCTTAACTGAGCTAAAGCCTGTTGCTGGTGCCGATATTGAATCTCTGGAAAAATTGTACAGCTTCCGGGGGAAAACAGAAATATTGCAGTTTCTGGAAAAATATCAGTTTTTGATTCCCGTATTGCTGGAAGCACCAGACAAAATTTTCAATTACTTCCCCGGTAAAAAGTTGGGCCTTGAAGTTGACGCAGACTCGGAATTTATTAACTCCGCGCAGCTATTTCTGGATATTATTATTGATGGTGACGCCGATGAAATCATAGACGAGGCACTTGACAAAGAAGAAAAATTGTCAGAGGATTGGTATTTACCTCTGCCGTATGAGGTGCGGAGAGTTTTTAGTTGTGGCGTGCGCTAATAATGACTTTTGACTGGTCGCAGTACCTGAATCTAGCAAAAGAATTTATCGGTCAACCGACTCCTCCTGCAAATCAAGAAGCCAAAATGCGTTCGGCTATCAGTCGGGCATATTATGCAGCTTTTATCAGTGCTAGAAATTACTTGCAGGAAACAGAAGGGCATTCTATTCCGAAAACGGCAGATGCTCACAAGTATGTTCTGCAGCAGTTCAAACAGAGTTCTGAGGCCGAGCGTCAAAATATAGGGAGGAACTTGGAAAAGTTGAGAAGGGATCGAAACGAAGCAGATTATAACAATAGTGTACCCGAACTGTTCAAGATTAGCAAAATAGCAGTCAAGGGATCGCAGCGGGTAATCTCTCAGTTAAGCAACCTATAAACAGTCAACTTTTAAGCCGGATCGAGTCACTGTTCCGACAATTATTTTATTAATTTCAGCGGGTGGCAAATTGGGATTAGCCTACTTCGTTTACCATCTAAAATTGATAGGTCATGTGGGGAAGATGTTCCTATTTTATTTATGGCTGCCCTATGATTATCGATCCTGAAAATGTCCCGGAAATTACGGGTTCCAAGTACCCTCAGCAATTCAAATCTGCTGTTGCGGGGAGAGTTAAAAAACGATTGGGCGATGCTGCCGGATTGCAGAATTTTGGGGTAAATTTGGTGAGACTTGCGCCGGGAAGTTGTTCTTCTCTCAGGCATTGGCACACCCGGCAAGATGAGTTAATCTATGTTCTGGAAGGGGAAGTTACTCTGATTACAAATTCGGGAGAGGAAGTGCTAAAACCGGGTATGGCGGCGGGTTTTCCGGCGGGGGATGCAGATGGGCATCATTTAGTCAACCGCAGCAATGCAGAAGTTGTTTATCTGGAAATTGGCGATCGCACTCCGGGAGATAGTGCCGAATATCCCGATGACGATCTAATTGCGAAAGCTAACGGGAATAGTTGGATTTTTACTCGCAAAAATGGCGAGGTTTATGAGAGTTGAAAATTTATGAGTCAAGTGAATCTTTGGACTTCGGCGGAACACGCTTTGTGGTATCTTGCTAAAGCTGATGGAATTCCTCACCGCACTGAAGGTGAAGCGGTTTTGTTGGAGGAAGTGCCGAAAAATGTTAAGCGAATTCTGGATGTGGGCACGGGAGACGGGCGGTTGCTGGGTCTGCTTAAGTGCGATCGACCAAATGTTGAATGTGTGGCGATCGACTTTTCGCCGACAATGCTGGAAAAAGCCAGAATTCGCTTTGCGGATGACCCCAATGTCACGGTAATCGAGCACAATTTGGATGAATCGCTGCCGGATTTAGGCAAGTTTGATGCGGTTGTTTCTAGTTTTGCGATTCATCACGTAATAGACGATCGCAAACGTTCGCTTTACGCGGAGATTTTCGAGCTTTTGGAACCCGGAGGCATTTTTTGCAACTTGGAACACGTAGCGTCAGCAACTCCCGCTTTACACCGGAAATTTCGAGAGGCGCTGGGTATTAGCAACGAGCCCGACGATCCGTCTAATAAATTGCTCGATGTGGAAACGCAACTGCGCTGGTTTAGAGAAATTGGTTTTACAGATGCAGACTGTTATTGGAAGTGGCGGGAACTCGCTTTATTAGTTGGGGTAAAAGCTGACTCATAGTAGTAAGTTGCGAATTGCACACCCTACTTAATGGCGAAATCTAGCGCTCGTGGTTGGATTTTTAGGCATAAAAACGGCGAAATTTATGAGGATTAAAAAATAATGAGTCAAGTCAATCTTTGGACTTCTGCGGAACACGCTTTGTCGTATCTTGCTAAGGCTGATAGCGTTCCTCAACGCACTGAAGGTGAAGCGGTACTTTTGGGGGAAGTGCCGAAAACGGTCAAGCGAATTCTAGATGTGGGTACGGGAGACGGACGTTTGTTGGGTTTGCTAAAGTGCGATCGCCCAAATGTTGAATGTGTGGCGATCGATTTTTCACCTACAATGTTGGAAAAAGTTAGAACTCGTTTTGCTGAGGACAAAAATGTTACAGTAATCGAGCACAATTTCGACGACTCGCTGCCGGATTTGGGCAAGTTTGATGCAGTTGTTTCTAGTTTGGCAATTCACCACGTAGAAGACGATCGCAAACGTTCCCTTTACACCGAAATTTTCGAGCTTTTGGAACCCGGAGGCATTTTTTGCAATTTCGAGCACGTAGCGTCCGCAACAGAGGCTTTGCATCAGAAATTTCTAGAGGCGGTCGGTATGGGCGATCGACCAGACGATCCCTCTAATAAATTGCTTGATGTCGAAACGCAACTGCGCTGGTTTAGAGAAATTGGTTTTATCGATGCAGACTGTTATTGGAAGTGGCGGGAACTCGCTTTATTAGTTGGGGTGAAACCAGTTTAGCTGCGGATCAGGACACGGCAGTTCCGTGTCCTTTTAAAATTGGAAACAGTCAATCAAAGTCGATACTAGCCGTGTCTAATAACGAACCTGCGCCACACTTGCACCTCCTTTCTAGCTTTGAAGCGGGATGGGATGGTTTGAATCTCATCTACGAGCTAGAACCTGCTGACGAAATGCCGGAAAGTGATTTAGGTCAGCACTTTATCATGATTGCTCAGAATGATTTTCGGGCTAGTTTTATGTTTAATGGAAGTTGGCAGCACGTAGATTATGCCAATGGTGATATTGCTATTATTCCTGCTACTCAAACTTTTCCTAGAACATTAGTCGATCGCGAAGTTCCATTAATTGAGTTATTTCTCGAACCTGCAATGCTTGCCCGCGCTGCTTTTGAATCTGTGGATGCCGATCGCATTGAGTTAGTGCCACAATTGCAGCTACGCGACCCATTAATTCAGCATATGGGGCTAGCTTTGAAGGAAGAACTAGCAGCCGGAGGTGCAGACAGCCGCCTCTATGCAGAGTCAATGGCAACAGCGCTTTCTGTGCATTTGCTGAGGCGCTACTGTTCCTTTCAAAAGGAGATTAAAAACTATACGGGCGGATTGTGCAAGTATCAGCTCAGGCAAGTATTCAATTACATTGACGAACATTTAGACCAGAATTTAAGTTTGGAAAAACTCAGTAGTGCCGTGCAGATAAGTCCGCATTATTTTGCTAGTTTATTCAAGCAATCTACAAAAGTTACACCTCATCAATATGTGATGAAATGCCGAATAGAGAGAGCAAAGCAGTTGCTCCAGCGCCGGGAGTTAACACTTGTAGAAATCTGTCACCAAGTCGGCTTTCAAAATCAAAGTCATTTCACCAGAGTTTTTCGCCAATACGCCAACACTACGCCAAAGGCATATAGAGATGCGCTTTGAAGGTTGGGAAGATTAGGACATTTTTGGGAAGATTGGGCAAGACAGCCGCAAAGTGCGAGCGCTAAATTTAGTACCTACCGACAATTTCTTTTAAGAAGTAACCAAGGATGAAAGGTACTAAATTTGCTTTTGAAGGATGGAGCATCGTTGGTTTGTCTGCCCTGATAGTTGGCATTATGCTTGCTGTTATCTGGCTGATTCACGGTGTTGATGAACAAGGGATGCGGATGGCGATTCGAGCAACTGCTCGTACTTCGTGTATCTTATTTCTCAGTGCTTTTGTTGCTTCTGCACTTCGCAGGCTTTGGCCAACTACATTTACACAGTGGCTCTTAAAAAATCGCCGCTATTTGGGGGTATCGATGGCAGTGTCGCATACGTATCACGCGATCGCGTGGAGCGGCTTGTGGTTTGCAACCTCTGGAGCATCGCCTAAGTTTGACCCTCTGGGGATCTTAGGCTATGTCTTCCTTTTTGCGATGACTGTAACATCTTTTGAGCGATCGGCAGCATGGATAGGTAAACGAGCCTGGAGAATTCTGCACAACGCTGGAATGCACTATTTCTGGCTGGCTTTTACCTTTGAATTCACTACCAAGATTGTCAAGTCAATGCTCGTATATTTACCTTTGACAGTGTTGCTAGTTGCAGCAATTATGATTCGCCTAGTTTCTCCTAGAATACAGAGAAAATTAGTTAGTTAGGACTTACACACTCCAACCAAAGAAACCGGGTTTTTTACCTAATCGGGGGGCTATAACAAAGTATTTTCGTAAAAAACCCGGTTTCTCGGCTCCGATTCGTAAGTCCTAATTAAATTAAATCCGGTACTTTAGGTTTAATTCGGCGCTCGTACCAGTTCATTAACGGGGTGGAAGTAATGCCGTGCAGAATCACAGAAAGTACGATGGTTGTAAAGGTAATCCAGGCAATTTTTTCGGCTGTTTCGCCTTTCAAACCCTGGCTGAAAGCATAGGTAAGATAATAGATAGAACCGACGCCACGAATGCCGAACCAACCGCACAGCCAGCGGCTGGCGGGATGCAAAGGACTGCCGATCGTACTAATCCAAGCTCCCACAGGCCGGATTAAAAAAATTAACAATCCTGCTACTAAGAGGGAGTATCCTCCATAAGCCAACATAGGCTCTAGGCGCAAAAGCGAACCTAATAGTAAAATAGTTCCTACTTCCATTAACTTTTCAATGCGCTCGGTAAAGTGCAGTTGGGAAAGCGGCTTTTCTGGCTTTCGGTAACTCCGCTGCACGACAATTCCTGCTACAAAAACTGCGAGAAATCCGTAGCCGTTGACTACTTCTGTAAGAGAATATGTGATCAGAATTGTGCTGAGAGCAATGAAATCTTCCATTAATTCATCGGCCGGTTGATAGCGTTGGAGTCGGCGATCGATCCAGGTGACGGCTTTAGCTACTAAAATACCCATAACGATACCTGCTGCGATCGCCCAAATCAAGTCAACTGCTACCCACTGGGAAAACCAGTTCGGCCAATTGTTATCTTTTAGCGCATAAATGCCGAAATAAACAAAGGGAAAAGCTAAAGCATCGTTTAAACCGCCTTCTGATGTTAAACCAAAGCGCAATTCATCGCGATCGTCTAGATTAGCCAACTGAACTTCTGAGGCTAAAACTGGATCTGTGGGAGCGAGAATTGCTCCCAGTAAAATCGCTGGACCCCAATCTAATTTCACACACCAATGACCCACGGCTGCCACCGCAAAAATAGAAATTGGCATTAAAAAACCGATCAGCCGGGCTGTGGAATTCCAAGCCCAAAATTGCAGCGGGCGGTTCATTTTTAAGCCACAACTAAACAGAGAAACAATAACTACAAATTCTGTAAGTCTTTCTATAAATTGAGCTTCGGGACGCAAGTTAATCAGCTTGGAGCCGTAGGGTCCCAATCCGATACCGACAACTAGATAAATTAAGGCATAAGATACAGGCAATCGCGAAATCCATCCGGAACCCAAGGTGACGCTCAGCAGGAGGATGCCAATAGCTAGCAAGTCGAGAATGTAAATATCCACCATAGCGATCGCACTTTTAATCAGGTTTACCAAGTGCGATTTTGACAGGTAAAAGCTTCGGGCGCATCCACCATCAGCTAGAGCCTCCTATCCTCCGAAAGTTGCAGTTGTTATGCTAAATGACTAACAACTAACAACTGACTACTGACCACTAAGAACTAACAACTGACTACTGACTTTTTTCGGTAGCAATGATGTGCAAATCTACGTGTTTGAGCGATCGCACTAACTGTTGAGTCAAAGAACCCCGCAGTAGCAATTTCCAGCGGGATTGCTGGCTTTCGCCGATCACAATTTGAGTAATGCGATACTGTTTCGCTACATCGGAAATTGCTTTTGCTATATTCGGACTCTCCACCCGCAGAAATTGCCCGTTAAATTCTTGACAAAGCTTCTGGCAGGTTTCAACGTGCAAGCTTTCGGCTTTTGTTAAAAATCGATCTGGATTATCGACAAAAAGAGCGTAAAATGGGGCATTCATGTAGCTAGAAATTCTCCCACCCCGTCGCAGCAGTTGCAAGGAGTTCGGATAAGTCGAGAGGCATACTAATACTCGTTCGTGAATGTTGCAATGTTGACCTTTTAAAGTTGCTGCCTCGTCTTCAACATTGTCTGCTACTTCTCGCAGGGCGAGTTCTCGCAAAGCAATTAAATGACGGCGCTGGAAAAAATTTTCTAAAGATTGTTCAATTTTTTCGGGAGCATAAATTTTGCCTTCTAGCAACCTTTCTTCTAAAGTTTCCGGCGTGACATCGACAACGACTATTTCGTCAGCATCTTCGAGGACGCGATCGGGTACTCGCTCTCGGACTACAACTCCGGTAATTCGAGCTACTAAATCGTTGAGACTTTCTATGTGCTGAATGTTTAGCGTCGAGAAAACATCAATCCCAGCATTCAGAATTTCTTCTACGTCTTGATATCGCTTTTCTAGGAGAGAACCGGGAATATTTGTATGAGCAAGTTCGTCTATTAATGCTAATTGGGGGCGGCGTGCTATGACAGCTTCAGTATCCATTTCTGTGAGAATTTTTTCGCCCCGTAGCATTTGTTTTCTGGGTACTATTTCGAGTCCTTCCCCTTTAGCTGCTGTCTCTTTCCGTCCGTGAGTTTCTAATAGTCCAACGGCCACATCAATACCTTCAGATTTGAGCCTGTGACCTTCTTCCAGCATTCGGAAAGTTTTGCCAACACCGGGGGCCATACCGATAAATATTTTGTGCTTTCCCCGGCGGGGCGTACGATCGTAAGTGCGGTTCGGTTGGGCGTAAACCGCGTCTGGATTGTTGGTAAGTTCGCTAGAGTGAATCATAGCTGAGTAGTGGGTAGTTAGTCAATCTCCAGTCATGCGTCAGTTTATGACCGATGACTGGCGACTGTTGTAAACTATTGTAAACGATCGAGAGCCAGATTCAGTTTGAGGACGTTAACCCCCGGTTCGCCGAAAATGCCGAGAAATCTGCCGTCTGTATTTTTGGATACCAACATTTCTACTTGATTGAGATTGAGCGATCGCACCGTTGCTATCCGCTGAGTTTGCGATCGAGCTGCCTCTACGCTAATGTGCGGATCGAGGCTAGAACCAGAGGTGTAGACTAAATCAGCAGTCGGTTTGATACCAGCTTTGTTGAGGCGGTCTAATTCAACTTGCACCCCTTGGAAACCATCTTTTTCATTACCTCGCTTCAGCAAATCCGAGTTGCTGGGAGCCAGGTTGCTAGCTCCCGAAACACCTGTTCTTTGACTGAAATTTTCTCCCTTTGTGGGATCGTAATTTTCGGTCGCAAAGCTGCTGTAATTTGTGGTACTGGGGCGGCTCCAAAAATATTTATCCGAGCTGAAAGGTTGACCTATTAACGAGGAACCGACTACAACTCCCTGCGGGCGAATTAAGCTTCCGTTTGCCTGCGAATTGAAGGCAATTTGGCCGATTACTAGCACGATCAAGGGATAAATAATTGCGGTGATTCCCCACAAAACTAAAGTCACGCGAATTGCTCGAATTAATTCTCTCATAAATTACCTCACTTAACTAATTGTTTGTTGATGACAACCCAATAAGCTTGGGTTAAAACTATTTATTCCTCGGAGATCCCCTAAATCCCCCTTCTTAAGGGGGACTTGGAGTAAGTTCTTTTCCCCACCTTTTTAAGGGGGCGCCAGGGAGATCGAGCTTAACTGAACCGTATTACTACATACTTGACCTAAAATCTTTCCGGCTGAAAAATCACGACAAACAAATAAACTGCGAGTCCGACAATCACCAAACCCAAAAGACTTAAACCCCACGCAGCTTTTTTAGTCAAACCTTCGTCCGCAGCCGCATAAACAGCCGGGGCAATTATTAAGTTAAAGCACATTACCAGAAATAGCTGCACCGGGATTGGGTGGCGCTGCCAAAGCATTTGTGCTAACTTAACGGTTTCTTGAAAATCCTTGGGCAAAACATGATTCAGCAAATCGTTCCGTTTCATAATTACTCCTATTTTTTCATTAAATTGCTTGATAAATTGCAGCAACTATCTTGTAATTAATCTTCCTCTTGTCGCTCTCCCTTGTATCCCTTAAATCTGTTAAAGCGGTTACACAATCCGCTGCCGAACCTCTATGCTAACCCAACGGCAGTAATCAAAACATCAATAATTTTGATGGCAATAAACGGCGCAACTGCCCCGCCCAATCCGTAGATTAAAATGTTCCGCTGCAACAGTTGATTGGCACTCAATGGTCGAAATTTAACCCCGGTTAATGCTAGCGGAATCAAAGCGGGAATAATCAAAGCATTGTAAACTAATGCAGACAAAACCGCCGACTGACCACTGGCTAAACCCATGATATTTAAAGCGCCAACAGGGGCAAATATTGCGGGAATAATTGCAAAATATTTGGCAATGTCGTTGGCTAGGGAAAATGTGGTCAGCGCGCCGCGAGTAATCAGCAATTGTTTGCCAATTGTCACTAAATCAATTAGTTTGGTGGGGTCAGAATCTAAGTCCACCATGTTTGCAGCTTCTTTCGCGGCTTGGGTTCCCGAATTCATCGCGAGTCCTACGTTTGCTTGCGCTAGTGCGGGTGCGTCGTTGGTTCCGTCTCCCGTCATTGCTACTAATTTGCCTTCTGCTTGTTGCTTGCGAATTACGTCGATTTTGTCCTCTGGAGTTGCTTCGGCAATGAAGTCGTCAACGCCTGCTTCATCGGCAATTACTGATGCTGTAATCCGGTTGTCTCCGGTAAGCATAATGGTGCGAATTCCCATTTTTCGCAGTTGGTCAAATCGATCGCGAATCCCCGGTTTGATGACATCTTTTAAATAGATAATGCCGTAGGTGTCGTCGCCTTGACAAACGCCTAAAGGTGTGCCTCCCAAGCGCGAAACCCGCTCGTAAGCTTCATCGAGATCGGGGCCGAAATTGCCGCCGCGCGATCGCACAAAACCCTTCACCGCATCCACCGCGCCCTTGCGAACCTCCGTACCATTGGGCAAATCCGTACCAGACATCCGGGTTTTTGCCGAAAAATCAATTCCTTCGGCTCCTTGAGCGTTTTGGCGATCGAAATCCACCTGTGCGCCCAAATTCTGAGCCAAACGGACGATCGACTTTCCCTCTGGAGTATCGTCAAACACGCTCGCAGTGAGTGCTACCTGCGCCACTTCTTGCAGTGAATGACCGTTGACCGGAATAAACTCCTCGGCTAAACGATTACCCAACGTGATCGTCCCCGTTTTGTCCAAAATCAGCGTATTCACGTCACCGCAAGCCTCCACGGCGCGTCCAGAGGTCGCTATCACGTTAAACTGAGCAACGCGATCCATCCCCGCAATGCCGATCGCGCTCAGCAAACCCCCAATGGTTGTTGGAATTAGCGCCACCAGCAGCGAAATCAGCGTCACCACGCCCACGGGAGTTTTCACGTAAGTTCCCACGGGCGGAATCGTTGACACCACAATCAAAAACACCAGCGTCAACACGGCCAGCAGCACCGTCAGCGCGATCTCGTTGGGCGTTTTCGACCTTTCAGCGCCCTCCACCAGCGCGATCATCCTATCCAAAAACCCCTTACCCGGGTCGGCCATCACCCGCAGCGTCAATTCGTCGGAAAGGATGCGCGTCCCGCCGGTAACGGAACTGGCGATGTCCGAACCCGGTTCCTTGAGCACTGGCGCGGATTCGCCGGTGATCGCAGATTCGTCTACAGATGCGACGCCTGCAATCACTTCGCCGTCGGAAGGAATGACATCGCCTGCGATCACTATAATTTGGTCGCCGCGTCTCAGGGATGTCGAACTAACTTCTTGAATTGAACCGTCTGGTAGGAGTTTGCGGGCTGTTGTGTCGGCTTTGGTCGATCGCAGCGCATCTGCTTGCGCTTTGCCGCGCCCTTCTGCTACCGCTTCGGCAAAATTAGCAAATACCAAAGTGAAGAACAAAATAAACGTGACTAAACCGTTGAAAACTCTCTGATTTTCGCCGGCAACCGGGCCGAACAGCGTCGGGTCGATCGTTAATAATGCAGTCACAATTGTGCCAACCCACACCACAAACATCACCGGATTTTTCAGCATCACCCGCGGGTTTAACTTCACAAAAGCTTCTTTAAAAGCTCTTTGATAAAGGCCTTTAGTATTTGCTTTCGGCGTGTGCTTGCGAGACTCGCGAGAGCCTCTAGCAGGTTTTTTTGGGGAATCTGGAGTAGGGGAAGAGGTCATGTCGATTGGGGATTTTTAATGAACCACAGAGAACACAGAGAATACAGAGAAAGAAAAGAGTGAGGTTGACAAATTTTTGCTACCGAGGTGGAGGAGTTGGTGTTGCTAAAGGTTTTGTGGGTGCAGTTATCGGTGTGGGTTCAAATTTGCCGCTGCTAATTTCATATCCTTCGGCAATTGGCCCTAAAGCTAGAACTGGGAAAAATGTCAGCGCGCCCAGAATTATGATTACTCCTGCGGTTACGCTGGTGAACAAAACTGAATCTGTTCTGAGAGTACCCGTTGTTTCAGGAACCAGTTGTTTGTTCGTCATGCTGTCAGCTAAAAGCAGCAGGGCAATAATTGGAACGTAGCGCCCCAACAGCATACTAAAACAGGTGCTTAAATTCCACCAAATTCCTGTCGGCGCAGGTTGAGAGTCTGCCAATCCTTCCAAACCAGAACCGTTGTTAGCCGCCGCCGAAGCGTATTCGTACATCACCTGAGAAATGCCGTGAAATCCCGGGTTGCTGATGCCGCTCAAACTGTCTGTAAAGGCGAGAGAAATGGCACCGGGGATTAAAACTGCGATCGGGTGAATTAGCAAGACAACGCTGGCTAAAACAATTTCCCGTTTTTCAATTTTGCGTCCCAAAAATTCCGGCGTTCTCCCCACCATCAATCCGGTGAGAAATACGCTCAAAATTGAGTAGATAAATAAGTAAGCCGTTCCCGTTCCTTGTCCGCCCCAAACGATTTGTAGAAATAAATTAAACAGAGTAGCAAAACCACCGGGAGGCATTAAAGAATCGTGCATCCCGTTGACAGCCCCGCACATTGTCCCAGTGGTAGTCACTGCCCAAAGTGCAGTTTCTGCCCACCCAAATCGCACTTCTTTGCCTTCTAAATTTGGCTGCTGCCCACCAAGTAAATTATTGATTTGAGGGTTGCCGCCGTACTCGCCAAACGCTGCAATGCCAATCAAGATAACGTAGATGCCAAACACCATCCAAAAAATCAGCCATCCCTGCTTTTTGTTGTTGGCAAATCTGCCGTAGGTGTGAATCATAGCTGCTGGAATGGAAACCATTGCTAGTGTTTCCAACAGATTAGTAAAAGGGTTGGGATTTTCAAAGGGGTGAGCGGAGTTAATGGCAAAAAATCCGCCGCCATTTTCTCCCAGTTGTTTGATGCTTTCAAAGTGAGCTACTGGGCCGCGAGCAATTACTTGCGTGCCGCCTTCTAATGTGCGGGCAATTGCCGGGCCTGCTAGGGTTTCCGGCACTCCTGAAATTAGCAAAAGCAAGGCAATTATTAAAGAAAGGGGTAGCAGAATCCTGGTGATTGATTGAATTAAATCGATGTAAAAGTTGCCCAATGGGCGGCCTGTTA
This sequence comes from Microcoleus sp. LAD1_D5, assembly GCF_036702115.1. Classification (NCBI taxonomy): domain Bacteria; kingdom Bacillati; phylum Cyanobacteriota; class Cyanophyceae; order Oscillatoriales; family Microcoleaceae; genus Microcoleus; species Microcoleus sp. LAD1_D5. The sequence goes on from NZ_JAUBSA010000043.1 coordinate 26,968, forward strand.
AGCCCCGGATAAAAGCAATACCTACTGCTAAACCTGTAGCTGCTGAGGTAAACATTAAAAAACCCAGAGTTAACTGGGATAAGTAAGTAAATGTTGTCTCGCCGGAGTAATGCTGTTGGTCGGTACTTGTGAGGAATGAAATAGTTGTGTGCAGCGCAGTATCCCAGGTTGGGGCACTTAAGCCGGTGGCATTTAAAGGCAGCACTCCTTGAAGCATGAAAATTAGGAAAACAAATATGCCCATTGCTGCATTGCTGTAGAGTAGCGATCGCGCATATTGCCAACCTGTCATCGAATCCGAAGAGCGGATGTTGCCTGCGGTATAGATCAGTTGTTCTACAGGTTTGATGGCGGGGTCGAGGATTGTTTTTTCTCCCATGTACACCCGCGCAATGTAATTACCAAAAATAGGGGCGATCGCTACTACAATGATTAGCGTTAATGCGATTTGAATTAATCCTTCAAGCATAACTGAGCCAATACTTCCTTAAAAGTGCAATCTGCTTTTAACAATCAATATACTTGCGGTTAGGATTTTTGATAATCAGCCCGCAGGTATAAGTTGCCGTTTACCCGTTATGCTGAGCTGCTATATATTTTCACGGACTGACAAATGTTTAAATATTTAGCAGTATCTATGCTTGCAGATATAGATATTATCTAAACGCTTGTTTTTGCGTCACAGGAGACAAATTTTGGGGAAGAAAAACCGCAGGTATAAGGCAGAGAGTAGAGTGTAAATATAAAATATAAAATGGATGGATAAAGGATGTTAAACAGCTTATTGAAAATCACAGACAACCTGGCAGTTCAAGAGAAGTATTTGCGGGGGAGGTGGTCGATCGCAATTTTATTTGCGATCGTTGTAGTGCTGGAATTTACTACGCCGTCGGAGTATCTGTTTGGGTATTTCTACACAGGGCCGATTTTATTGGCAAATTCGCGCTTGAGTCGGTTGGGTAAGTTACAAATTACCCTGGTAGCGGCAGCTTTGACGCTGTTAAATTTGTTTGTTCCTCCTGGAGAAACGATCGCCCTAGCGACAGTTGCAAATAGATTGATCGCAGTCATGGCCTTGGGAGTGACGGGATATTTGAGCGATCGCAACCAGCAGTACCAAGAGGCGATCGCGATCGCTAAAGCTGAGTTGCAGTCGCAGCAGCAGCTAGCAAGCATCCGAGAAGATTTTGTCTCTACTTTGAGTCACGACTTAAAAACGCCGATGCTGGGGGCGATCGAAACTATTAAAGCTTTCCAGCAGGCAAAATTTGGGGATGTCACCGCCCGTCAGCAAAAAGTTCTGGAAACAATGGTGCGATCGCACAAAATGTCTCTACAATTAGTAGAAACGCTGCTGGATGTTTACCGCAACGATGCCGAAGGTTTAAAACTGCAACTTGCGCCCGTAAATTTAGTAGCTTTGGCAGAAGAAGTAATCGCAACTCTCATCCATTTATCGGCGGCGCGCCGGGTTTACATTAATATGAGTTACGGAGAGTCCGATTTCCGCCGCTCTTTGTGGGTAAACGGCGATGCGGTGCAACTCCAGCGCGTTTTTGTTAATTTGTTAACAAACGGGATAAACCATTCTCCTCGCGGTGGCAAAGTAGAAATAATCATGGAATCTTATTCGAGTTATCAGGTGGTGAAAGTTATCGATAGCGGGTTGGGAATTACTGCAGATGAACTGCCCCACTTGTTCGAGCGTTTTTATCAAGGACACAGCGATAGGCAAGCCAAAGGATCGGGATTAGGATTATACTTATCTCGCCAAATTATTGATGCACACGGCGGTATAGTTTGGGCAGAAAATAACTTGCCCCACGGTGCTTTATTTGGATTCCGACTCCCAGCTATCCCACAGAAATGAAACCAGCTTATCCATTACGAATTCTCCTAGTTGAAGACGACGAACTGTTTCGTTTGGGGCTGCAAACGCGATTGCAGCAAGAAAGTTGCTTGCAAGTAATTGCTGAAGCGGAAGATGGCGAAACGGCGGTAGAATTGACTCAGGAACACTTGCCAGATGTGGTAGTTCTCGATGTCGGTTTGCCGGGAATAGGGGGTATTGAAGCGTGCCGCCAAATTAAACAGCGACATCCAGCAATTCCCGTTTTAATCTTAACTTCTCATTCGCAAAAATTCTTAATTGAAAGATTGATTGGTGCGGGTGCTCAGGGCTATTGTTTAAAAGGAATTGCGGCGGAAACTTTAGTGTTGGCAATTCGATCAATAGCGGCGGGCGCTTCGTGGTGGGATCAGGCCGCGACTGCGGAAATTAGGGCGGTTTTTGCTAATCCTGAACCTGTCAAAGGTGGCTCAAAATCGGAAGTTTTAGACAATCCCCTGACGAAGCGGGAACAGGAAATCTTAGCTTTAGTTGCGGGGGGAAAAAGCAATCAGGAAATTGCACAAATATTGTACATTGCTCCGGGGACTGTACGGGTTCACGTACACGCGATTTTGCAAAAGTTAGAAGTGCGCGATCGCACTCAAGCAGCAGTGCTCGCTATTCAGAAAGGATTGGTAGCAGAAGAACTTTTGGCGATCGAACCTTGATAGGGCGGGTTTTGTACCGGAATGGTCGGTTTTTTAAAGGAATTATTGGCTAAACCTGCCCCTATCAAAATGCCTCTGTTGCAGGTTCACGGGAAATTAGTATCATTCGTCTTGATTCTTAATTTTACTGATGACATTGAATTTTTGAATTTGCTAAGCTTGATACATCTTAAGTTTTATAGAATCATCTAACCAGAGGTGTATTTTGCAAAATTTTATCAGTTCAGTTTTTAGTGCCATCGCCTTTCTCGACTCTGCCCTTCCCGATCGCCAAACTCTCCGCAACGGCATCGCAGCGGGGACAGAAGTTATTACCCTGGAGGCGGCGCGGGATGGAGTAGAACAAATTACTGAGGCACTAGCGAGTCGCAGCAATATCAAAAGCATTCATATCATCTCCCACGGCAGCCCCGCGAGTTTGCTGCTAGGCGCGATCGATCTAAACTTGACAAATTTAAAAACTTATGCTAAGCAATTGCAGCGTTGGTCGCGATCGCTGGCAGAGAGTGGAGAGATTTTGCTTTATGGGTGCGAGGTAGCGGCGGGGGAGAAGGGCGCTAACTTTGTGCAGCAACTGAGTCAGCTAACCGAGGCAAAAATTGCTGCTTCTAGATCGCCGATCGGCAGTTCTGCTAAGGGCGGAGATTGGGAATTAGATTATACAACAGGAGCGGTGTCCTCTGGGCTGGCGATCGACCCAGCCACGATGGCCGCCTATCAATTTGTGTTCGGCCTGCAATTTTTGGGACAAGCAGGATTTCCGGCAAATACAAATTTTGAAGGAACCCAGGTAGGTGGATTGTCTGGCCTTACCTACGCGGGCAACAATACTTACTACGCTATCTCCGACGGCCGCAATATTCCTAATGGCAGTCCTGGCCCGTCTCGCTTTTACACCCTCACTATACCTAATGTGAGTTCGAGTCCCTTGACATCAGCAGCAGGACAAGTGAATTTTACAGGGGTGACACAGATTGGCAATCCGCCTCCCTTTGCCGCAGATACATCGGATACAGAGGGCATTGGCTTCATCGGCGGCAATGTCTTCGTCTCTTCTGAAGGAAATTTCTCGACAACTACCCAGCCTTTTATTAATAGCTTCGCCATTGCAACAGGAAATCAAAACCTAGCACTGCCTATTGCTTCCAAATACAACGTATCAGCAGATACTAACAGCGGCATCCGCAACAATCAAGCTTTTGAAAGTCTGACCATTACTCCCAGTCAAAGTTTTCTGTTTACAGCAACAGAAAATGCTCTTGAACAAGACGGCCCTGCTACAGGTACAACGGCTACCATTGGCACGCGATCGCGCATTTTAAGATATAACTTAGCCACAAACACCGCAAACGGAGAATTTCTTTACAACACTGATCCAGGCAACGGCATTTCAGAAATGCTGGCCGTTGATGATAATACGCTGCTGGTTCTCGAACGTTTTTTCAACCCCGGGCCGCCGGCTTCAGGCGATTTGAAGCTTTATCAAATTTCTTTAAACGGTGCGACTGACATTCAAAGCAATACTGGCTTGATTGCTTCTGGTGTTGCTGGCATTACACCGGTATCGAAAACTCCGATCGCTACTGCTGCTTATTTCCTCAGTCTAGGCCCTGTGGCGCTTGTAGACAATTTTGAAGGGATGACATTTGGGCCTTCTCAAACGGCAACTGGGAAGCGAACGCTCATTCTTGTCAGCGACAACAATTTTGCCATTCCCACCAGATTCGCAGCGTTTGCAGCCAACAACGCACCTGTACTCGACAACAGTGGTTCGCCGATACTAACAGCAATTAACGAAGATGTACCTCCTGCCAGCAACAGCGGCACCTTAGTTTCTGCTTTAATTGCAGGTGCAGTTACAGATACCGACACCGCCGACACTCAAGGAATTGCTGTCACAGCGACAGACAATACTAATGGCAGTTGGGAATATTCAACTGATAGCGGTTCGACTTGGATCGCATTCGGCACACCGTCAACAACAGCAGCGAGACTGCTAGCAGGCAATGCCAGCATCCGCTTTGTTCCCAATGCAGACTACAACGGCACTGCCAATATCACTTATCAGGCATGGGATGGAACGACGACTAACTCTGGCAGTAATATCCTGACGAACGGTGGGACGGCTGATATTTCGACTGCCAGCAGTATGGGGGGATTGGCAGCTTTCAGTACAGCATCCGAGACAGCAACAATTACCGTTAATCCTGTCAACGATGTACCCTCTTTTGTGAAAGGGAGCGACTTAATCGCCCGCCACGACGGAGGCCCGCAAACCTTTGCTGGATGGGCAACAGGCATTTCCCCAGGCCCCGCCAACGAGTCGGCACAAACTGTTAGTTTTGAAGTGGTAGTAGGGAATGACGATACTGCTTTATTCAGCGTACTACCTGCGATCGACTCTTTGGGACAACTGACTTTTACACCGCTGGCCGGTGTGATTGGCACTGCTATTATTAATTTAACCCTCAAAGACAATGGTGGTATAGCTAACGGCGGTATTGATACTTCGCCTAGCCAGACTTTCGTCATTAACCTGACCAACCAGCAACCAGGGGCAGAATCAGACAGTTACAGAATTCCCCACGACAAGGTATTCAACCTGCCAGCCCCCGGAGTCTTAGCCAATGACGACAATCCCAACGGCGACGCCTTGACTGCCAAACTCGATTTGGCCCCCAACTTTGGCAAGGTAGTTTTTAACAGCGACGGTTCCTTCAGCTATACTCCCAATTCCGGTTTTGCAGGCATTGACAACTTTACTTACATCGTCAGCGACGGGGTATCGCTGTCTGCCCCGATTCCGGTGAACCTCAATGTCACTAACTTTCCGCCAGAGGCACAACCAGACAGTTACAGAATTCCCCACGACAAGGTATTCAACCTGCCAGCCCCCGGAGTCTTAGCCAATGACGACGACTTCGACGGCGACGCCTTGACTGCCAAACTCGATTTGGCCCCCAACTCTGGCAAGGTAGTTTTTAACAGCGACGGTTCCTTCAGCTATACTCCCAATCCCGGTTTTGCAGGCATTGACAACTTTACTTACATCGTCAGCGACGGGGTATCGCTGTCTCCCCCGATTTTGGTGGATCTCAATGTCACTAACTTTCCGCCAGCGGCACAACCAGACAGTTACAAAATTCCCCACGACAAGGTATTCAATTTGCCAGCCCCCGGAGTCTTAGGCAATGACGACGACTTCGACGGCGACCCCTTGACTGCCAAACTCGATTTGGCCCCCAACTTTGGCAAGGTAGTTTTTAACAGCGACGGTTCCTTCAACTATACTCCCAATCCCGGTTTTGCAGGCATTGACAACTTTACTTACACCGTCAGCGACGGGGTATTCCCGTCTCCCCCGATTTCAGTGAACCTCAATGTCACTAACTTGCCCACCAATCAGCCGCCGCAGGCAAATAGTGACCGTTACAACACTCCTCACGACAAGACTCTCAATGTCGTATTCCCCG
>NZ_JAUBSA010000043.1:33099-51623 GCF_036702115.1 Microcoleus sp. LAD1_D5
CACCAATCAGCCGCCGCAGGCAAATAGTGACCGTTACAACACTCCTCACGACAAGACTCTCAATGTCGTATTCCCCGGAGTCCTGGCCAATGACTTCGACCCCGACGGCGACCCCTTGAGTGCCACACTGCAATCATTTCCCAGTAACGGCAAGGTCAATTTCAACCCTGACGGTTCCTTTAGCTATACTCCCAATCCGGGTTTTTTCGGCTTTGACAACTTCAGCTACAACGTCAGCGACGGAACCTTCACGTCTGGGTCTGCTGAGATACGTATTAATGTCACCAATCAGCCGCCGCAGCCAAATAGCGACCGTTACAACACTCCTCACGACAAGACTCTCAATGTCGAATTCCCCGGAGTTCTGGCCAATGACTTCGACCCCGACGGCGACCCCTTGAGTGCCACACTGCTATCAGTCCCCAGTAACGGCAAGGTCAATTTCAACCCTGACGGTTCCTTTAGCTATACTCCCAATCCGGGTTTTGTCGGCTTGGAGGTATTCAGCTACAGCGTCAGCGACGGGACCTTCACGTCTGGGTCTGCTCAGATAGGTATTAATGTCGGCAATCAGCCGCCGCAGGCAAATAGCGACAATTACAAAACCCTGCACGATCAAGCCATCAACGTGCCAGTTGCGACAGGAGTTTTAGCCAACGATAGCGACTTAGACGGTGATTTATTGACTGCAACTAAAGTCACAAATCCCAACAATGGCACTCTCGAATTGAATAATGATGGTTCGTTTATTTATACTCCGAATCCTGGATTTGTTGGACTCGATAGCTTCACTTATAGTGTCAGCGACGGGATTGCTACCCTACCACCAATTGTGGCAAATATCAATGTCACTAACAATCCGCCGATCGCACAACCTGACACCTATAGCATCAGTGCGGGAAAAGTCCTCAGCGAAATAGTGCCAGGAGTTTTAGGCAACGACTCCGACGCAGATTTAGACGCACTAACTGCTGCAGTGGCCACCAACCCGGCTACAGGGTCGATCGCCCTCAACAAAGACGGTTCTTTTACTTATACTCCTAACGCTGGCTTTTCTGGAACAGACACATTTACCTACACAGTCAGCGACGGAATAGTGAGATCTGAACCGGCTACCGTGACTATCAGCGTCAATAATAACCCGCCTGTTGCGAATTCTGACAGCTATACTACTGCTTTTAATACGAGTCTCAACGTGACGGGTTTGGGAGTCTTAATCAACGATACAGACCCGGAAAATGACCCGCTGACGGCGATTCTGGTGACAAATCCGGCTACAGGGTCGATCGCCCTCAACGCTAACGGTTCTTTCATTTACACTCCGAATCCTGGTTTTGCAGGGACAGACTCTTTTACCTACAAGGCTAATGACGGGAAAGCTGATTCTGCGATCGTCACGGCAAGCATTCTTGTAAATAACCCTCCGACTCCGACTCCCACGGAAACTCCGACTCCGACTCCCACGGAAACTCCAACTCCGACTCCCACGGAAACTCCGACTCCGACTCCCACGGAAACTCCGACTCCCACGGAAACTCCGACTCCGACTCCGACAGAAACTCCGACTCCGACTCCGACAGAAACTCCGACTCCGACGGAAACTCCGACTCCGACTCCGACGGGAACTCCAACGCCAACGGAAACTCCGACTCCGACTCCCACGGGAACTCCAACGCCAACGGAAACTCCGACTCCGACTCCCACGGGAACTCCGACTCCAACTCCCACGGGAACTCCAACGCCAACGGAAACTCCGACTCCAACTCCCACGGGAACTCCGACTCCGACTCCCCCGGAAACTCCAACGCCAACGGAAACTCCGACTCCCACGGGAACTCCGACTCCGACTCCCCCGGAAACTCCAACGCCAACGGAAACTCCGACTCCAACTCCCACGGAAACTCCAGACGATCGCGATTGCATTTGCGAACAGATTACCCTACCCGCGATCAGTTCGATTCCAGGCCCGAATTCTGTCGATCGCACTTTCAACGGCACTGACGGCGACGATTTCCTCATCGGCAGCAATCTCAACGACGCTATCAACGGTTTCAACGGCAACGACATTCTGCTGGGCGAAAAAGGCAACGACAATATTTACGGGGGACTGCCCAGCAATATCCCCCTTGGCCCGGCTACAGACCAAGACTTGCTGTTTGGCGGCAATGGCAATGACTACCTCAACGGCAATGCCGGCAACGATCTCATTTTCGCGGGTAAGGGCGATGATGTGGCCATCGGCGGCAAAGACGATGACTTGATTTGGGGTGACAAAGGCAATGACACTCTGGTTGGGGCTCAGGGTAACGACTGCTTGTTTGGAGGCAATTTTGACCCGTTTAGCCCTGACTCGAATGGACGCGATTTGCTGTTTGGCGGTGCTGGCAACGACTTCTTGAACGGGGGAGATGCTGCGGATACCCTAAGCGGCGGCGAGGGCAATGATACGGTTTACGGGGGCAAGGGCAATGATGTTGTGGTGGGGGGTACTGGCAACGATCTGCTGTTGGGCGATCGCGGCAGTGATAGCATTTGCGGCGGCGACGGGGACGATACTATTTTAGGAGACAGTGCGATCGACTTTAACGCCGAGCCTGATTCCCTGTGCGGTGGTGCTGGCAATGATTTGATTTTTGGCAACGGCGGTAGTGACAAGCTATGCGGTGAGGAGGGCAACGATACTCTCTATGGCGGTAAAGGCGACGATTATCTGATAGGGGGTTTGGGCAATGATATTCTCAGCGGCGGCATGGGGCGCGATCGCTTTGTTTTAACAGCAGGTGAAGGCAGCGATCTAATTACTGATTTCACAAAAGGTGAAGATTTACTGGTGTTAGCGGGCGGTCTAACTTTTGCTCAACTTAGTATTACCCAAAATGCTAATGCAGCTTTGATCAGGATTGGTGAGAACGGTCAACTGTTGGCTGCTTTGAATGGAGTGCAAGCTAGTGCGATCGGTCTGAATGATTTTACCATCTTCGGGTAAGCACAAATTAATTAACTAAGGTGCGTACTCCGCACCTTAGTTAATTATGTACAGTGTGCAACGCGCTGCTTACCGCCATTAGTAGTGTGTCAAATCATATCGTTTCCGGTTGCATCGGTATTGTTCAAATGTCCAAACAGTCAGTTATCCCGAAAGCATAATTTTAGTCAACAGTCAACACTCAACAATCATCTCGCTCGTGCAACCGGAATTGATATCAAATCACTTTTTGTGTCCAGGATTGCGATCGACAATAATCCAAGCTTTTGCTTGACACGGCTCCGCACTCCAGATATTATTTTAGTAATAAAAATGACTTCAACAAGCCACTGTACGGACAAACTACTGACAGTGTATTACTGACAGTGTATTTACGTAAATAAAATTTTAATGTAAAAAACAATTGATAGTAGTTGACAGCTAATACATAATCATCTCAAATTTAGGTGCATCTAGATGGGACAGATAATTATTAACGAATTCCGGCGCGCTACGGGAAACATTACAGGCAACGAGTATGTAGAGTTACTGCTCACAGAAGATGTAAGTGCAACTCAGCTTCAGAGCTATTTTGTAGGCGACTCAACTGAGCCAACAGCAGCTAAATATTCAGCTTATCGATTTACTAATATGGCAAGTATTGCTCCTGTGTTTAAAGCAGGAACAATACTTACGATCGGCGGTTTGCCTGCTAATCAAGAGATTGCCTACAACCCCATACCGTCGGGAACAAACAACGATTGGAACATTCGATTGAGTCCCCAAGGTGGATTTTTGACAAAGCTGCTCCCAGCCGGAAATTTTCATGGGGATTTCGCGGCTTCAGATGTTGTTTATGTTAATAATGCTAGCACTACAAATACCGATACAGTAGATTCGATCGCCTGGAGGACATCGGGAACTCACGGAGCCTTTGGGAGTGCAGCTAAGGTGCAAATTCCAGCACCACCCAACGGGGGTAATGTCGAGTTTTTGAGCGCTCTTGGCGGCATCAACAGAACTGCTAATTATGCTGTAGATAGTCCAGGTTCCTTGGGTTTGCCAAACGGCGGAATTAACACTATTTATATTAACAGTCTCCGCAATCCGCAGGTTAACATCGCTCCGACTTTGGCAAATTCTAATTTTAATACTCTGCTCCCAATTAATGAAGATATACCCAGCGCCGCTAACACAGGCTTTAGTATTTTTAACCTCACTAGCGAGTTAGGAAGTGATGCTAATGGCGATCCTTTGGGTGTCGCAGTAACCGCTGCAGACAATACTAACGGTAACTGGCAATTTTCAACTGATGGCAATACTTGGACAAATTTCGGCACAGTGTCGCAAAGTTCAGCAACCGTACTCGGCCCGACTCTTCTTTATAACGGCTTACTTGGTAATACTCCCACTGCTCAAAATTGGCTGTCTTTGACGAACTTAAATCTTGCTTCTCCTACCGCTACAGCTTCAGAAATATTTAGCGGTAATGGAGTTAATTTAAACAGCACTGCTGCCAATAGCATTTATGCTGGCTATACAAATAATCCTTTAAATCCGTCATTTCCTCCGCTCGATCGCACTACCGGCTTTAGCTTGTCTTTTAATCTCCAAATTATCTCGGAATCCCGCACTAATCAAAATCAAGCTGGTTTTAGCATTGTTGCCGTTACTAGCGATCGCAAAGCCATTGAAATCGGTTTTCAGCAGCTATCTGAAAACTCGGGAAATATTTTTGCACAAGGAGACGGCATTACTCCCAACCCAAACGGACAAACTAATAGCTTATTTGTGGCCGCTGAAAATATTTCTTATAACACCAATATTGCTACTAACTACAATCTCAGAGTTCAAGGTGACAATTACTTTCTTTCCGATGGCAGCGATATCATACTAAGCGGCCCGCTGCGCGATTATTCAGAATTTAGCGACCAGATAGATCGTTACGAAACTCCTAATTTTCTATTCCTCGGTGATGGCACTACCTCGGCCCAAGCTAACATCAACCTGACGCGGGTTTCCCTGCAAACGCCTGCGAGAGTCCGCTTTGTACCCAACCAAGACTATTACAGTACGCCTGGAAGCGAACCAACAATTACTTTTCGGGCGTGGGATGGAAGTAACGGAGTGGGTAACGGTACTGCGGGCGTCAATGCTTCTGTTACCGGGGGAACAACGCCGTTTAGCACTAATAGTTTAACAAGTTCGATCGCAGTTAATCCAGTCAACGATGCACCTTCGTTTGTCAAAGGAGTCGATCGCACTCTCAGCAGCAATTCGGGGCCACAAACCATCCCCGCATGGGCTACAGCCATTTCCCCAGGCCCTGCCAACGAATCAGGACAAACTGTGGCTTTTCAAGTGGTAGGGAATGACAATGCTGCTTTGTTTAGTGTACCACCGGCGATCGACTCGGTGGGGACGCTAACCTTTACGCCGGTGCCGGGGGCGATCGGCAGTGCTAATATCACTCTAAACCTGAGAGATAATGGCGGTATAGATAACGAAGGTATCGATACTTCTGACGACCAATCCTTCATTATCAACCTCACAAATCCAGGCACATTTAAATTCAGTAACGCCAATTACAGCGTTAATGAAAACGGTCAATTTGTCACAGTTACCGTTACTCGCACTGATGCTACTAATGTGGCTGCTGTCAGTTACACTACAAGTAATGGCACTGCTAATGCTGGAAGTGACTATAACCAGACATCGGGAACTTTAAACTTTGGCATTGGCGAAACTGCTCAAACTTTCACAATTCCAATTGTTGATGATTCAGAGATAGAAGAGGATGAAACTGTTAATTTAACTCTGAACAATCCCACTAACGGAGCAGATTTAGGAGCAATTTCTAGTGCTATTTTGACTATTGTAGATACAACTCCAACTCCGACGCCGACACCTGCGGAAACTCCAATTCCCACGGAAACTCCGACTCCGACGCCGACACCTGCGGAAACTCCAATTCCCACGGAAACTCCGACTCCGACTCCGACACCTGCGGAAACTCCGACACCTGCGGAAACTCCGACTCCGACACCAACTCCGACACCTGCGGAAATTCCAATTCCGACACCGACGCCAATTCCGACTCCGACACCTGCGGAAACTCCGACACCTGCGGAAACTCCAACTCCGACACCAACTCCGACGCTTGCGGAAATTCCAATTCCGACACCGACGCCAATTCCGACTCCGACGCCTGCGGAAACTCCAATTCCAACACCAATTCCGACACCTGCGGAAACTCCGACGCCTGCGGAAATTCCAACTCCGACGCCAATTCCGACGCCAATTCCTGCGGAAACTCCAATTCCGACACCGACGCTAATTCCAGGGGAAAATCCGACACCAATTCCAACGCCAATTCCGACTGCGACACCAATTCCGACGCCTGCGGAAACTCCAATTCCGACGCCAATTCCTGCGGAAACTCCAATTCCGACACCGACGCTAATTCCAGGGGAAACTCCGACACCAATTCCAACGCCAATTCCGACATCTGCGGAAACTCCAATTCCGACGCCTGCGGAAACGCCGATCGCAAATCAGAATTCGATCGCCCCAACCACATCTCCAACAACCGAAACCCCCGAACCTGGGCTAATTCCTGCTGCTTCGGAAGACTGTATGTGCGATCGAATCACTTTACCCGATCGCACTTCCATTCCCGGCCCGAATATCCCTGAAAATATCCTCAACGGTACTGACGGTAAAGATACTCTAACCGGCAGTGATATTAATGACATCATCAACGGTTTCAACGGCAGCGACTGGCTAAATGGCTTTCTCGGCAACGACAATATTTACGGCGGCCTTGCTAGCCCAGTTGCTGTTGGCGCGGATGCAGACAGCGACACCATATTTGGCCACGAAAATAACGACTATCTCGTCGGCCACGCTGGGAATGACATTATTTATGCGGGTAAAGATCATGATGTGGCGATCGCAGGCAAAGATAATGACATAGTTTGGGGCGACAAAGGCAACGATACCCTGCTTGGCGATGAAGGTAATGACAGTTTATTTGGCGGCACTTCTGATGCGTCTGACGGTGACTTGACAGGAAAAGATTTGCTTTTTGGCAATAACGGCAACGACGTTTTATACGGACAAGAAAGCGAAGATACTCTTGCTGGGGGCGAGGACAATGATACCTTACATGGCGGCAAAAATAACGATATAATTTGCGGTGATTCTGGCAATGATTTGCTGTTTGGAGATTTGGGAAATGATAGCATCTGCGGTGGCGACGGCGAGGATACGATTTTCGGAGATATTGACAATATCGCGACGAATTCTAGCAGTCAAAAAGATTATTTGTGTGGCGGTAGCGGCAATGATTTAATTTTTGGTAATCAAGATGCCGATCAATTGTGCGGCGGTGACGGTAGCGATACTCTCTACGGCGGTAAGGCTGATGATACTTTGATTGGGGGAATTGGCGACGACTGGTTGATGGGAGATTTAGGAAACGATACGCTGCAAGGGGGAAGCGGGCGCGATTACTTTTTCTTGACTGCAGGAGAAGGCCACGCTGTAATCGCTGATTTTACGCAAGGTGAAGATTTATTAATTTTAACGGGAGGGTTAACGGTCGATCGACTCAGCATAGTTGAAGAAAACACTACAACTTTTATCAAAATTGCCAACACCGATCAAATCTTAGCTAGCCTCAACGGCGTACCAGCTAATCTCATCACTCAACAGGATTTTACAGTAATCGGGCTACCTAGTTTGTAGATAATATGAAATCCGGTTGTATCACAATGATCGCTAATATCATATGCGATCGATTAACCATAATATCCCGGTCGGGGCGGGTTTTTGAGATTGTCAATTATTTGCAGGTATTGTTGGTGAAGCCGCCCCTACAAAAATCGCGATCGCTCGACCGGACATGATATGAGACACTAATTAAATCTTTCGTATAGCGTCAGCAAATAGTCATATCGCATTGATTTATCCTCTCTAAAATTAATCCACCCTGCCTTCTGAAGGCAGGCTAGGGCGATCGGGAGGACTGTGGATTCAAACACAATATTGGTACTAGACTTGGGGTTAATTTGAAACTGTAGGGTGCAGACGGCCCACCCTACAGTTTCTCGTTTCCAGGCTCGGCTTTGTATTTAAACCGGAACCAGAGTCGGTTCCAAAGTTGCCACTAATTTGAGATTGTACTCATCTTCAAAAGACGGCTTTTTATAATCCAAACTCCACAGTTCCAGAGCGCAATCGTCTTCGGGATTGAGCGGCTGCAGCCGCAAATGAAACTCTCGAACTTCGGGGCGGTGTTCGCATTTAAAATCCGAAATTGCGCCAATCTGCCGCCTATCCAAAGCCACAGCCAACCGCAGAAAAGGATGCAATTTACTTACTACTTCCCGGTATTTTTTGGGAAGAATTAGAAAATTATCGTGCTTTTTTTTAGGAGGATTTTTCCGGTGATAGCGAGCCAAATTGGCAATTACTTCAATCTCTGTTTCAGTGTAGCCCAATAACTCACCATTACGAATTAAATAGTAAGAATGCTTGTGGTGCGCCGAATGACTTACGTACAAACCGCAGTTGTGCAGAATTGCGGCAGCCCACAGCAACTCCCGTTCTTCGCTTCCCCAGTTGTGTAGAATTCCTTGAGTTTGGTCGAATAAATTGAGCGCAAATGCTGCGGTTCTTTCGCTTTGTTCTAAATTGACTTGATATTTGTCCGCCATGTGGAGAATGCTGCGCTGGCGGATTGAACCTTGATAGCGCAAGCGGTTTTCAATCAAACCGTGGCTAAGCATCCAGTCAACAATTACGCCTTCTCTCAGAGAGCGATCGCAAACAGTCAGCGATTCAATTCCTAATAGTATCATAGCTTCCTGCAAAATCATAGATCCTGCCAGAATAATTTCCGCCCGCTTGTCCGACATTCCCGGAATTGCCAACCTTTCGGCATAGGAAAGTTTGCGAAAACGATTGACTAAATCGCGCAAATCTTTTAAACTTAACTGATATCCAGCCAGCGGACTCGGCACTGTTCCCAACTTTTCGCGAGCGTTAATTGCAGCCAGAGTTTCGATGGTTCCAGCAGTGCCGATCAAACGCAGAGGTTCGCCCGCATTGAATTGAGAGCGCAATTCGTCGATCGGTCTTTCCAGCGAAATCCGAATATAAGCTTGCAAATAAGCAAACTCCTCCTTGCTAATCGGGTCAGTTTTGACAAATTGTCCTGTTAAGCGAACAGCACCAATTTTTGTACTGGTGAGACAGCGAGGTTCTGAACTGTCTCCTAAAATCAACTCAGTAGAACCGCCCCCAATATCAATAATTACCTGAGACTGATTGTTAAACTCCATACCTGAAAGTACGCCGAGATAAATCCTCCGCGCTTCTTCCTGACCGGAAATTAAACTAACATTAAGGTCTAATTCGTCAGCAACTTGTTTGAGAAAATCCCGCCCGTTAGGGGCTTCCCGAACCGCACTCGTAGCAACAGCGATAATTTGTTCAGCATTGAAAGTTTTAGCAATATCTTGAAAACGGCGCAGAGTGGCGATCGCTCTTTCCATAACCTCTGACTTCAAGCACCCTGTCTTAGCTTCGCAATCGCCCAACCGAACCGTATCTTTTTCTCTAGCAATAATCGTAAACGCGGGCAATTTCGGATCGATCCGCGCCACCACCATGTGAAACGAGTTAGTACCCATATCAATAGCAGCAATAATGCGATTTGACTCCGCAGAAGCAAGTGAATTAACCATTGGAGTGTATCGGGGTTGACAGATATTTATAATTATTTCACGAATCCAGTGAGGCATTCTATTAAATTAGCAAAAATTAGGAACTGCTGACGGGTCAAGACTTTCACCTGTTTTAAATTCCGGCAGAAGTGCGATCGCCAGCAGAGATAGTAAGTGATTGTGCCTAAAATTTGATAAAATCTAGAGTTAAAAATATCAAATCTAGAATTGAAATGCTTAAAGAGCCCGATCGCCCAACCGAATCCACATTGCTAACCGTCGTGAGGCTTTTGAGGTGGGACAAACCAGCAGGAAGGCTCATTTTAATGATTCCAGCCCTCTGGGCCGTCTTTTTAGCAGCAGACGGGAGGCCGCCCGCAGCATTGGTGGGCGTGATTGTGTTGGGAACCTTAGCCACGAGTGCGGCTGGATGCGTGATCAACGACTTGTGGGATCGCGATATCGATCCCGAAGTAGAAAGAACGCGATCGCGCCCGCTAGCATCCCGCGCCCTCACCGTGCAAACTGGAATAGGAGTTGCATTAATTTCCTTTGCTTGCGCGGCGATTCTCGCTTTTTATCTCAATCCTTTAAGCTTCTGGCTGTGTGTCGCCGCCGTACCAGTAATTATCTGCTATCCGCTGGCCAAAAGATTCTTTCCCGTGCCGCAATTAGTGTTATCAATTGCCTGGGGTTTTGCTGTTTTAATTAGTTGGAGCGCCGCCGTTAATGAATTAGAATTAGCGACTTGGCTGCTGTGGGGTGCAGTCGTGTTGTGGACGATGGGATTTGATACAGTTTATGCGATGAGCGATCGAGAAGACGATTTGCGTTTGGGGGTGAATTCCAGCGCGATATTTTTCGGGGATAATGCTGCTAATGCTGTGGGTTTTTTCTTTGTTGGTACTGTCGGTTTGTTAGCAGCAATGGGAATTAATCTGCACTTGCACATTGGTTTTTGGATGGCAATTAGTGCGGCGGCTATTTTGTGGTTTTTGCAATATAGTCAACTGCGGAATGCGGATATTCCCAAGCTTGTTTACGGTCAAATCTTTCGCCAAAATGTTTGGGTGGGGTTTGTGATCTTGGCGGGGATGATTGTTGGGGAGATTTTTTAGTTTTTTGTAGGACTTTTCCTGCAGGAAACGGGTATGAAAATCCAATGATTGAATTTTGACAGAATAGCTTCACATAGATTTAAGCCTCAAAGCCTTTGTCTCTCTGCTTTGTATCGAAGTCTCCAACGGCTGCACATCCCCGAAAAAAGGGGGACGAGCGATCGCTTCTTCCCCCTTTTTCAGGAGTATTATAAATAAATATATTTAGTTAAATATACTTATTTATCAATCCAATTAAATTAAAACCTTTACATAAATTAATGAGGCGCAGGCTTCTAAAAACTGATATTATATTTTTTTGTTACCCAAAATTCTACTCAATTATACCCAATATTGGTGGATAAAAATAAATAAAAACCGATTGTGACAAGTGAGGCGGCGGCATCTGGCTAATAAAAATCGAGAGCCATTTCTCACCCAGATTCCGAAGGGTTCTCGATATTTCAAGAATGCAATATATTCAACCCTAAACTATGATATGAAAAGAATCATCATTGGCCTCATGGGCCCGGGCGAAAGTGCCACATCAACCGACTTAGAAAATGCCTATCAACTCGGACAACTTATCGCCGAAGCAGGATGGATATTGCTAACTGGCGGTAGAAATGTCGGCGTCATGGATGCCGCCAACAAAGGAGCCAAATCAGCTAACGGTTTAACAGTCGGCATCCTTCCGGGAAATGACACTCGCGGCATTTCTGAAGCTGTAGATATTGCTATTGTCACCGATATGGGAAACGCCAGAAATAACATTAACGTTCTTTCTTCAGATGTAATAATTGCCTGCGGTATGGGGACGGGCACAGCTTCGGAAATAGCACTCGCTCTGAAAGCTAACAAACAAGTTATCTTGTTAAATGACAGCGCCGAAAGTCAAGTTTTTTTTAAAGGTTTAGCACAATTTAACATCTTTGTGCTAAACAATGCTGTAGAGGCTATGAATCAAGCTCGCGAAATCCTAGCAAATCCAAGATGAAATCCAAGATGAGAGTAAGCAAATTCAACTTTTGTGCGATCGGCATTTTTCTGACTTTGGGGATTTTCGTCACTACTAAAGCAGACGGAAGAATTGCACAGTTCAGTTCCAGCAACAAATCCACTCAAAAATTAGCACAAACCCTCCCTCCTCCTCCCCCTTTCACACAGCCTGTTACCGAACAAGAAGCGCCACCTATTCGCAGCGAATCCGTGGGGGATCAAATAGCTTTAGCAACCCATTTGCAGACAATCAAAGCTAGACTCTACGGTGCTTACTGGTGTCCTAACTGTCACACGCAACAAGAACTTTTCGGCAAAGAAGCATTTACGGCGATTACTTACATTGAGTGCGATCCCAGAGGCAAAGATGCTCAACCAGATTTGTGCAAAGCTGCCAATATTAAAGCTTATCCCACTTGGGAAATTCGGGGTAAATATTACACAGGCCGGCACTCTTTGGAAAAACTGGCTATTTTATCTGGTTATAAAGGCAGCCGCAATTTTCTGCCACCAGTTCCCTCTCCTTAAAAATATCTAAATTCGTTCGCACTCGCCCACTAAGAAACCGGGTTTTTGAACCGAGATTGACGGTTTTCAGCAATTTTTTTAGTTAAAAACCCGGTTTCTCGCCACCCGCGCGTCCAGGGCTATAAATGTAAAGTGCTTATGGCGCACCTAAAATTATGATTTTTATGAATCCCACTTCTGAATAATATGAATTGACATGACACTGAGCTGGTTATTTAATTGTAATTAGGCGGACAGATATATGTCAATTTCAGATTAGCAGTTATTCAGGAGACTGAAGCGATGCAGTTACACTTTAACAACAAACAAATAATTTGGAGCAGTTTGCTGTGCTTTTCGGCAATTGCATTTCCCCTAACGAGCCAAGCTATAACAGTACAAGAAGTACCGAATCCCCGTCAAATAAACAATACTTGGGTAACGGACAGCGCAAACATTCTCAGCAACAGCACCTCAACTCAAGTAAATCAAATGATTTCGGATTTAGAGGCAAAAAACGGCTCGCAAATCGCTGTTGTGACAGTGCCTGATACTCAGCCATCGGCGACACCAAAAGCATTTGCTACAGAATTATTTAACTTTTGGGGAATTGGCAAAAAAGGTAAAAATAACGGAGTTTTATTGTTGATTTCGTCGGGGGAACGCCGCGTTCAAATTGAAACAGGTTCTGGCATTCAAAGCATTTTGCCGGATGCACAGGTAGTGGGAATTATTAAAACGGAAATTACGCCCAGATTTAAACAGCAGGACTTTGACGGGGGCACATTAGCCGGGACAAAGGCGTTAGTAAATGTTTTACAAACTCCGATGGTAAATGCTCAATCTCAAACCACGCTGCCTTTGGCTCCAATCGTACCATCTCAAGGGGTGAAACCCTCACCAATAGCTAGTCCATCGCCAGTTATTAGTAATAGTACATCACCAGGTGAAGATTCATCGAATTCAATCAATGGGTTACTTTTGGGGTTATTCATCGCATTAATACCTGGTTTCATTATCTTTAAGATATTTCGCAGCTTATTTTCTCGGAAATCTCGTTCCCGCCACCGCCGTTATCCGCGCAATTACAGTAGTAACAATCACAATTACAGCAGTAACACTCCCAATTACAGCAGTAACACTCCCAATTACAGTAGTAACACTCCCAATTACAGTAGCAGTAGCAGTAGCGATGATTGCGGTGGCTACTCCAGCATTAACAGTAGCAGCGACTACAGCATTAACAGTAGCAGCGACTACAGCGCTGTCGGTGCGGGTGGCGATTACAGCAGTAGCGACTGCGGAGGTAGCTTTGGCGGTGGCAACTCCAGCGGTGGCGGTGCGGGTGGCGATTACAGCAGCAGCAGTAGCAGTAGCGACTACAGCAGTAGCAGTAGCAGTAGCAGCAGTGGCGATTACAGCAGCAGTAGCAGCAGTAGCGATTATAGCAGCAGTAGCGACTACAGCAGTAGCAGCAGTAGCGACTACAGCAGTAGTGGGGGTGGCGGTGGGGATTGGTAATTCGGGAATGGAGGCATAAACCGAGTTTTTTTTAACAGGAATTACGCACTTTCTTTTAGAGTCCGCGCAGGCGGACTTTGTTTGTGTAGTTGCGGTTTCAACCGCCCAACTCGCGACGGGTAGCTAACTAAAATACTTTTTAACAATTTTCAAAATCCGTGAGGCTGCCAAACCGTCCCCAAAGGGATTAATTGCCATTGCCATTGCGTTGTAAGCATCTGAATTGCTCAGCAATTCTGCCGCTGCTGTGAAAATTGTATCAGAATTCGTACCTACAAGTTTAGCAGTTCCTGCGGAAATCGCCTCTGGCCTTTCTGTGGTTTCTCGCAATACTAAAACTGGCTTGCCCAAACTAGGTGCTTCCTCTTGCAAGCCACCGGAATCTGTTAAAATTAAATGACATCTTTGAATTGCTCCTACTAATTCTGCGTAATCTAAAGGTTCAGTTAAAAATACTCTGGGATGGTCGCCCAAAAGAGCTTGCAAAGGTTCTCTAACAGTTGGATTTCGGTGCAGGGGTAGCAGTAAAGCTGTGTCGGGAAATTTATCTAAGATTTGGAGAAATGCGTGAGCAATTCCTTGTAAGGGTTCGCCCCAATTTTCGCGGCGGTGAACTGTTGCTAAGATAGTGCGATATTTGCTCCAATCTAATTGGGGAATGTTGCATTCTGGTTCGCGTTTGGCTACGGCAAGCAAAGCATCGATTACTGTGTTGCCTGTACGGTGAATTTCTCCCCAAACCCCCGATCGCCCTAAATTCTCTTGAGCCAGCGCTGTCGGGGCAAAATGCAGCCGTGTGAGCTGAGAAATCAACCGTCGGTTAGCCTCTTCGGGGTAAGGATTAAACACGTCGTCTGTCCGCAATCCGGCTTCTACGTGACCTACGGGTATTTTCTGGTAAAATGCAGCCAAAGCAGCGGCAAACGCAGTCGTTGTATCGCCCTGAACTAACACGATTTCGGGCTGCAATTCTTTAAACAAGGCTTCTAAACCCTGCAAACTCCGGGAAGTAATATCCGTCAAGGTTTGCTGGTGCTGCATAATTGCTAAATCCCGATCGGCTTTTAGATCGAACATTCGCATTACTTGCTCGACCATTTCTCGGTGCTGACCGGTTAAAATTACTTGGGTGTCAAAGGTTGGCGAACTTTTGAAGAGTTGAATTACTGGGGCTAGTTTAATGGCTTCCGGGCGAGTTCCTAAGACGATGCAAACGCGGTGTGTGGCTTCGGGCATGGTAAAATTGGGTAGTTGAGATTTGCGAGGCTCTTAAAGGCTGAATATTTTATAGCAGGTTTGAATCGTTGGTTAACAAGATTTATTTTTTTATGAACCGCAGAGGGCGCAGAGGAGGGAGAAAAGAGAGAGAGAAAGGGGTTTATTTGGGGTGTTATATCGTTTTATCTCGCACTGTTGGTACATTTTTATTGTTTAACTGTCATGCCCTATCGTTACATTCTCTTTTACAAACCCTACGACGTTTTAACTCAATTCACTGACAACTCCAGCGAGACTAAACGCAGCACTCTTAAAGACTATATTCCTATTCCTAACATTTATGCAGTAGGAAGGCTCGATCGCGATAGTGAAGGTTTGTTGCTGCTAACCGATGATGGGCCCCTTCAGCACCGACTCAGTGACCCGAAATTCGCTCATCCCCGCACTTACTGGGTGCAAGTGGAACGAATTCCCGATGCAAGTGCGATCTCCGCTTTGCAGACAGGTGTCACAATTCAAGATTATCGGACTCGATCGGCAAAAGTGCAATTATTGTTAGAAGAACCACCTTTGCCGCCCCGCGAACCGCCGATTCGATTTCGCAAAAATGTGCCGACAGCTTGGCTGGAAATGACTCTGACAGAAGGCCGCAACCGCCAAGTGCGCCGGATGACCGCAGCAGTAGGGTGTCCGACGCTGCGGCTGGTCAGATGTGCGATCGGGCCTTTGCGTCTCGAAGGCCTCAAACCCGGTGAATGGCGCGAACTAACTCAAGCTGATTTTAGATTTTAGATTTTAGATTGGGGAATTACAGTCAACCGTCTTAACATTTAGGACATTCTTGATATCTGAAACTATTACTGCGGCTGCATTTCCCTTCTTCCTTCTTCCTTCTTCCTGATATCCGTTACATCCGTTACATCCGTTACACAATCCGTTGCCGAACTTCCTTCTTCCTTCTGCTTACTTTCGAGGGGGCAAAATAAAACTCTCGTTTCCATCCTTATCTTTTTGCACCTGAGCTCCCAACTTGACAAGAGCTTGTCTCGCCCTTTGACGCACCAACTTATCAGTTGTTTGAGCATAAACCGTGCTCCAAGCAGTAAACCGCACCGGCACGTTATCGGGATCTCGGCGCAAATACTCAGCAGTTGCTCGAAACATCGGCGCCAATTTCGGCCCTTCCGGGCTTCCTTGTACCCACTCAGCGGCCATTTCGTGGGAGCGAATTGAGTCGGGAATATCCCCCAACAGCAGCAACTCATCAATACCTTTAGTTCGCCACACTATCCAGGATTGGGAATGAAGTTGCGGCGAAACGGCAAGGGCCCTAGTACCACGCTCTATAAAGCTAACAGCAGTTTCAGGCTTTCCCTGATAAAAAGAAATCGCTGTGGAAAGAAACAGGTAGATGTCAGCCCACCGCGGGTCGCGCTGCGTAACTATGTCAAAATAATCTTGGCTCAGATTGTAGCCCGTCACATTTCGGGCTTCGTCGTCGCCAAAATACTGCAAAAATTTGAGAAATGTCCAATCTGCAATTAAATTGTCAAATCCAAAACTAGGGATAGTTTTGAGCATTTTTAGCCGCAGGGCTTCTTGCTGCGCTTCTTGCTGTGCGGCTTGCTTGAAACTGGCAGCAGACATTGCAGAGAGCGGCTTTTGGCCCTGAACACGAACTGGGGACATTCCGCCCAACAGTCCGCTAGACTGCATGGCGACGACCCCCGCCAGCGCTGCTAGACCAATAACTCCATTAACGACCAGGCTCAACCACTTACGCGAAAATTGTTCGATTTTAGCTTCCACGGCACTTTATAAATCCAAGTTTTAAATTAAGTTTATTGAAAGAGAGTAATAATTGGTTGGCGATCGACTAAAAATCTCGTTAAACTGTCCAAAGGGATGGTGGAGCCTCCACACAATAGTTTAAGTAGTAGTGTGAGATTTTTTAGCAATATAAAATCTCAAATCAAAAATCTAAAATCGAATTGAGCCAAATTCAATGAATCAAGCCCGCAGACGCTTTTCTAAATTACAGGCAGCCCTGTTCAGTGGGGCGATGGCAACAACCGCTTCGATATCTTTACTCGTTCCCGGCCTGAGCCAATCAGTCCGCGCGGAGCTTCAAGATAGCCCCAAAGCTGTCTTAGACGAAGCTTGGCAAATTGTGAACCGAGACTATGTTGATGGCAGCTTTAACAAGACTGACTGGCAAGTAACCCGCCAAGAACTGCTGAGCAAAAATTATACCTCTCGCGAAGCTGCCTACACCGCCCTCCGCAAAGCCCTAGAGAAATTAAACGACCCCTACACCCGCTTCATGGACCCGAAGCAATACGAAGCGCTGACGAATCAAACCTCCGGGGAACTGACAGGGGTGGGGATGAGGCTGGAAGAAAACGAGAAAACCAAAGCGATTACGGTAGTCGAGCCGATGGAAAATTCCCCGGCCCTGAAGGCAGGGATTCAAGCGGGCGATACGATTTTGGTGATTGACGGCAAAACTACCAAAGGCATGACTGTCTCGGATGCGGCTCAGATAATTCGGGGCGACGAAGGCACGAAAGTCACGCTGCGGATTGCTCGTGAGGGCAAAAGCGAATTTGATATCACTCTGACTAGGGCGAGAATTGAGGTAGCAGCGGTTCGCTACAGCCTCAAGAATGAAGGTGGTCAGAATGTGGGTTACATCCGTTTGCAAGAGTTTAGCTCTCACGCCGGCGAACAAATGCAGGCGGCGATTAAAAAGCTCTCGGATCAGAAAGCTGATGCTTTTGTATTGGATTTGCGGGGCAATCCCGGCGGGTTGCTGCGAGTGAGCATTGATATCGCTCGGATGTGGATGGATACAGGGGCGATCGTCCGCACAGTCGATCGCACGGGCGATTCTCAGGAAATGAAGGCAAATCGCACTGCGCTCACTGACAAGCCTTTGGTGGTGCTCGTGGACGACAACTCAGCCAGCGCCAGCGAGATTTTGGCCGGTGCTCTGAAGGATAATAAGCGCGCAACTGTCATGGGCGGCCAAACTTTTGGCAAAGCTTTGGTGCAGTCGGTGCATTCTTTGGCTGATGGTTCGGGATTGGCGGTGACCATCGCTCACTACTATACTCCCAACGGTACGGATATCAGCCAGAAGGGGGTTACTCCCGATGTTAAGGTGGAAATCACCGACGAACAAAAGCTGAAATTAGCTAACAAACCGACGTTAGTTGCAACTAAGGACGATCCTTGCTACGCGCAGGCGATCGCACTTTTGAAAACTACCGCTTCCTCGACCCGTCCCGTTGCTGCTAATGAGGTTCTTGTTCCTAAGAAGTAGTTGAAACCGTCAGTAGTTAACAATAAGCATGAAGATGAAACCCGCATCGGCGGGTTTTGTTTTTATTGATTAGTTAGGGGTTGTTAAGTAGGGCTTGCTGAAAAAGTGAGAAAACAGCATTTAGAAAGATGAGTGAATTCGAGTTCTCCTCGGCAATATAA
>NZ_JAUBSA010000044.1:0-51467 GCF_036702115.1 Microcoleus sp. LAD1_D5
AAGCTTGCACACGCGGAGCGTTCAAACCATTCAAAGTCTTTCTCTGTCGAGGTTTTAGGCTTTTTCGGCAAGCCCTAATTGGGAATTGGGAACGCGGAATCGGCAATTGAGAAGCTGTATCTCACGAGGCTTGAAAACTGCTATGATTACGCCGCAGAACCGGGCATTAATCCGGGGGTGGGGGATTGAAAAAAAATAAGCTGTATTTATTGGTGGACACTCTGATAGTTTGGGGCTAAATCTGCGTTGCGAGTTGTAGAATTTGGTTGGATGAATTTCCCGTTCCTGATTAAGAGAATACGAGCCGGCCTGTTTTTGACCAAAACTCGATCGCTCCGCCCAACGCCACACCACTTAAAGAAATGCTAGCTAATACCGCAAAAGCCCGCCAATTTTTCCAACCAGATATTTGAATATCAAGTCTTGCCAAAGCTACCGCTGAAATCAAGACTAAACAAGTAGCAAAAAGGTGCAGCCAGGCAAAAACTACCACTGCAACAAAAGCTCCTAGAATAATAGAAAGAAAAGCACCGAGATCACTGGAAAACCACCGCATTATTAAGGCTTTTGTTTCTCTCAGGGGGAACGACAAGGCGACAGCCAACACTAAAATAGAAGCTATGGCTAAAAACCAAGTCAGGTGCGGGGGAACATCAAACTCAGATAATTTCCAGCCCAAAGTGAAATAAGTAACAAAAAGTAGAGTTAGGGAAACCCAAGAGTTTTTTTTCATCCTATGGCACAATTAGGGGAACCAGGAAAAAAAGATGATAATCCCGATGAGTTTGTACAGGGCCTAGAGGTTAGTAGAAATAGCTTGCACCGGACAAGTAGGGATGCACTGCTCGCAAACGATACACCGCGATCGAGCAAAACTTAGTTTAAAGCTTTCTGGGTCAAGGGTCAAAGCTTCTGTCGGGCAAACCCCAGTGCACAAACCGCAGTTAACGCAGATATCTTCGTCTATGAGTATTTCCCGGCTGGCTAGGGAAACGCCGATGTTTTGCGATCGCATCCAGTCGATCGCCGCTTCTAGTTGGTCGATGTCCCCTGATAACTCTAGCACCAGTTTGCCCACTTGATTCGGAGCCACCTGAGCACGGATAATGTTGGCTGCAACATTAAAATCCTTTGCCAGTCGATAGGTGACAGGCATTTGGATCGATCGTTGGGGAAACGTGAGTGTTACCCGTTTTTTCACCCTGCAAGTCCTCGGTAATTTACAAACAATCTTTGTTATCTTCTGTTTTAGCGCACTTGGTCTAATTACTGCCTTTAGCACAAATTTTCATGAGATGGGTCTGATTATCTCAAAATGTGCTATAATCTGAATCTATTATTTAAAATAAAAACATAGAAATCAAAGCGCAATTTATTTTATGACCCAGAATTCGCCCAACTCAACTGTCGCCCCCGCCGCCAAAAATCCCGAAACAAAAGTCGCCACGCGTCTCAGAAACTTATTGATCGTGTTAGCAGCGATCGTCCTTTCAATATCCATCTTCTTCGGGCTGCAAACCCAAACGCCGTCAAGCAGTCTCACCGACATGGCCAAAGCTTCAACGCCATTAGAAACAGCTTTGGTAAACGGCAAACCGACACTCATGGAATTTTATGCTAATTGGTGCGGTAGCTGTCAGGCAATGGCTAAAGATCTGAACGAAATAAAACAGAAATACGCCGAACCGATGAATTTTGTGATGCTGAATGTAGACAATGAAAAATGGCTGCCAGAAATCACAAAATATCGAGTAGACGGCATCCCGCACTTTGTCTATTTGAACGACAAAGGCAGCGCCGTTGCTGAAACGATGGGCGAAATGCCTCGCAGTATTATGGAAGCTAACTTAGAAGCTTTAATTTCAGGAAAACCTCTGCCACACGTCCAAGCAGGCGGTCAAGTTTCTAATTTTACTCCCCCCACAGGGCCTGTGAAAACAAGTAGCTCCGACCCCCGCGCCCACGGCTCTCAAGTACAGTAAAAGAAGTCATTAGTCAGTAGTCAGTAGTCAGTAGGAATAAGAGGCGTTGCTGATTTACGGTATGAAAGGCTAAATATGCCAGTCATAGAAACCAGTATTGACAAAGCTTGGGGATTTTGAACTTATTTTTTTCACACCCTGATTAAGCAACGCCAAAATGAGAGCGAGCGCACCTCAGTTAAGGAAGGGCGATCGCGCTTGGGGATGTGATTAAAAAAATGGCGATCGCCCTTTAGGGAAAAAAGGGCGATCGCAGCTTGATTCTCTTACTTATTTTTCACAAACCCCTAATCATCTCTGGGACGGCGTGAGACAAAAACTTTTAATTGACGCGACACCGCCATGAATACGGGCTTTGCCAATTAGTTGTTTCAGCAAATGCTCTACTATTATTGTATTGACTTCTACAAGCCCGCGTCATATCGATTGAAGCGTCCCACGAAGGCCACCCTCTGTACCAGGTAAGGGCGTAGCTACGGCAACGCCATGAGTAAGCGTTTGGGTTATTTCCCACTAATATAGCGTCGAATAAGTATGTATTACTTTGTTGTTGGCAGGCTCTTGCCATATTAATACCGCCAAGCACCCCTGCTTGTGCATTGCTTGGTAAAGACAGAGAAAAAATACTTGATGCGAGAACAGCAGCAGTGAGATTTGGTAATTTTTTAATCATGGCTTGACAGATGCAACTTGGTCGCAAGTTGTTGAAACTACTTGATTTGTATTGGTATAAACCAAAGCTTGTGCATAGGAAGAATCACCTTCCTTTCTCGAAGTTGCTACACAGCAGATAACAGCTTGAACTAACTCCTCTGGATTTTGAGATTTGTACAAACTAGCATTGACTGTGTATTTGTTGTTAGTGCTAAAAACTTGTTCTTCTAATTGTGCATTTTCTTCTCCTGCAATACTTCCATATCCTTCATAAGAGGCTTGTTGTACTCGCAAGCAACTTGCTGTGTATATTTTGGGTTCCACCTGCTTGGCTTTTTGGATTTGCCACAAATATATAGGCAGAGCAATTGCCGATAAAATGCCAATTATTGCGATAACAACAAGCAGTTCAACTAAGGTAAATCCCTCGCTGAATTTATTGTGCAATTCAGGCTCTTTAGTATTAACCATTTTGGCAAAACTAGGGTGTTCATTTAAATTGCTAGGGGTTTAATTATGTATTATCCGTTATTTTTTAGTTATGTTAAATCATAAAATATCAGTAGTTATTAAAATTTTTAGTTAAAATAAGGTCAGAAAATGTCAGAAAATGTCACTGACAGCAGAAAATGTCAGAAAATGTATGCTAAAATAGTCAAAACCTCCATATATACTTAACTAATGGACGTTCAAGAAGTCTTGAGATTTGCCGACGAAATGGTTTTCGCCAATACAGGAGAGCACTTGGACGATCTTCAAAAAGCTATCCTGGGGGGTGTATGGGAAGGTCAAAAATACTCTCAAATCGCAGAAGCATCCTATTGTAGCGAAGGTCACGTCAGAAATATCGCCTCAAAATTATGGAAACGTTTATCAAATGTATTAGATGAAGAAGTAACTCAATCGAATTTACGTTCAGCACTTGAGAGACGACAATTATTCATCATTTCAGAAAATTCGGGAAACGATTTTTTTATTGGTAATGTCAATGTCTGTAAGGATAGTCAATCTTCAGAAATTCCAAAAACCCGATCGCCCTCAGCCCCCACCTCAGACATATCCAAACCCCAAACCAGACTAGACTTAGCAGACGCACCTCACATTTCATCATTGTGCGATCGCACATCCGAACTCGCCACCCTCGAAAAATCGATCGTCCAAGACAAGTGCAACCTGGCAGCCATATTAGGACTCAGCGGCATTGGCAAAACCGCACTTTCCCTCCACCTAATACAAAAAGTTCAGCATAACTTTGAATGCGTCATCTGGCGAAGTCTCCGCCACTCCCCACCCTTAGAAACTACCCTCAAAAATCTCCTAGAATTTCTCTTAAATAAACCAGAAATCGAACTCCCTAGCAGCATCCCCCATCGACTTTCCCTGTTAATGGAATATCTGCGAAAAAACCGCTGTCTCATCATCTTCGACGACGTACAAAGCATTCTTAGCAGCGGACAACTAGCAGGAAAATACCGCCCCGAATGCGAAAATTACAGCATCCTCTTCAGACAAATCGGAGAAACAACCCACAACAGTTGCTTAATCCTCAACAGTTGGGAGCCACCCAGAGAAATTACCGCCTTAAAAGGTGAAAATTCACCAGTCCGTACCTTGCAACTCAAAGGCATAGGTACAGCAGCAGCCGAAATTTTCCGACAAAAAAGTTTACTCAATCCCGAAACATGGGAAAACTTAATTAACACCTACCGAGGCAATCCATTGTGGTTAAAAATAGTCGCCACCACCATTCAAGAAATATTCCGAGGTAGGGTGGCAGATTTTTTAAAATATGATAGGCTATTCTTAGGGGAAGAATTGGCAGCCAACTTAGACCCGCAGATAAATCGTTTGTCAGAATTAGAGAAAAAGCTAATCTCCCGACTCAGCCGCGAAGCAAATTCAGTTTCAATAGAGCAATTGCTACAAAATGCCGAGTTATCGCCCTCGGAGTTATTCAACGGGCTGCAATCTTTGGACAGGCGATCGTTAGTTGAAATAGAAGAACAGGAGAATGAAACGCTATTCAGCGTTTGTCCTGTGGTAAGACAATATGTAATATCAAATCCAGTTTGTTGATACTTTCCGACAGTCCGACAGTCCGGCAGGGGTTTCAACCCCTGCCTCAAAGCTAAAGTCGGTTAAAACTGAGATGTTGCACCATTGTCAATAAGCCTTTTATGAACGGGCTCTGGGGCCCGTTCCACAAGAAGAAAATCTACTCTTTGTGGAACAGGCATCTTGCCTGTTCTTGAGAATGGTGCAAGATGTGAGTTAAAACCGACTATAGAATGTGATGAAAATGCAATTAATTGTAGTCCTCTTTTAGAGGACTTTCGCTGTGAGACAGGGTTTTCAACCCCTGTCGGACTGGAAGTCAAACGAGAGATTCGATCGGAAATATGAACACTCCTGAACCTTCATTAACTAAAACTGAATTAAGAAAATCGCTCCTCAACACCCGCAAATCTCTATCAGCACAAGAATGGAGAGAAAAGAGCGATCGACTCTGCAACCACCTACAAAACTCGCCCCTATTTGAAAGAGCAAAAACAGTCCTCGCCTACTTTAGTTTTCGCCAAGAACCAGATTTAAGTCCCCTATTTACGTCTTCTGTGGAGCAGGCAAGATGCCTGCTCAATTCTGTGGAGCAGGCAAGATGCCTGCTCAATTCTGGAGACAGGCAAGATGCCTGTCCCACAAATGCCATTCACACCCCTAAAAAATGGGGATTTCCCCGCTGTGTCGGCAAAGAGCTATCTTGGCACATCTGGCAGCCCGGAGATGCTTTACATACTGGAGCTTATGGCATACTCGAACCCCTGCCGGATGCTCCTAAAATAGATTACTCAGAAGTAGATTTAATGCTCGTACCCTCAGTAGGCTGCGATGTTCGCGGCTATCGCTTGGGCTACGGCGGCGGCTATTACGATCGAATGCTCAGTTTAGCTGAGTGGGAATCAAAAGTTACGATCGGCATTATCTTTGAATTTGCCTTGCTCGCCCAACTACCAGTTGACTCCTGGGACAAACCGCTGCGCGGAATTTGCACGGAAAGCGGGTTAAAAATAATACAGCAAAAATCTTAAAGGTCGATCGAGCAATAAATTTTCAGAAATTATCCCTAGATCCCTGTTTATCGAAAATTTGGGTCTAGAACCCCGTCCTAGAAGGACGGCTTTACTTTTTTGATAACTTGGTTTACCATAATACTGCTAGTTTAGTAAATGCAATGCTAAAAGCCTACAAGTACAGAATCTATCCGAGCAACGAGCAAGCAATATTACTTGCCAAGTCGTTTGGTTGTGCGCGTTGGTTTTACAATTTTGCTCTTAACCTAACTAGCGAAACTTACAAAGCAACTGGCAAGGGATTAAGTCGTAACGACATCATAAACTTGCTTCCTTCCTTGAAGAAAGAACATGAGTGGTTAACAGAACCCCCATCACAATGCTTACAGCAGGTAGCATTAGACCTGTCGAGTTCTTTTCTGAACTTCTTTGAGAAGCGTGCTAATTACCCAACATTTAAAAAGAAGGGTAACAAACAATCCATCCGTTTTCCTCAAGGCATAAAGTTAAACGGAGATTACCTGATTCTTCGCAAATTGGGTAAAGTTCACTGTAAGATATCTCGCTTATCAGAAGGTAAACTTAAGTCAGTCACAGTATCACTTACCCCATCCAGTGAAGACTATGCTGCTTGTCTCTATGAGGATGGTAAAAATATCCCTGTCTCATCGTCAGAAGGAAAAGCCGTTGGGATAGATATGGGAATAACCCATTACGCCATTACGTCTG
Source organism: Microcoleus sp. LAD1_D5 (assembly GCF_036702115.1). NCBI lineage: Bacteria > Bacillati > Cyanobacteriota > Cyanophyceae > Oscillatoriales > Microcoleaceae > Microcoleus > Microcoleus sp. LAD1_D5. The sequence goes on from NZ_JAUBSA010000044.1 coordinate 6,434, forward strand.
ATGGGACTAAGCATGGCAACCCTAAATATTACCGACGAAAATACGAGATCGGGCTAGCTAAAAGACAAAAGCTACTTAGCCGCAAACAAAAAGAATCTAACAACCGTAATAAAGCTCGTAATAAAGTTGCTAAGGTTCACGCAAAAATTACCAGATGCCGTGAAGAGTTTCTCCACAAGCTAAGTCATAAGTTAGTTGACGAAAACCAAGTCATAGTAGTAGTAGAGAATCTAGCAGTTCGGAATCTGGTCAGAAACCACAAATTAGCAAAATCTATTAGTGATGCTGGATGGGGTCAGTTCTGTACCATGTTAAAGTACAAGTCTCAATGGCAAGGTAAAACCTACATCGAAGTAGATAGATTCTTCCCTAGTACAAAAACTTGTAGCAACTGTTTACATCAAGTTAAAGAAATCCCTTTAGATGTAAGAGTCGGGACTTGTCCTCATTGTGGCACTACACCTGACAGGGATATTAACGTCGCTCAAAACATCAGAGATGAAGGTTTACGAATTTTGGCGGGAGGGCATCTCGCTGCTGCTTCTGGACAACGTGTAAGAGCATCTAAAGGCACTGCTTTTAGAGGCAATGTTGGATGAAGGAAGAATCCTCGTACCTGATAGTCGAGGAGTTGTCAAATATATTCTATTTAGGACTTGCACAAGTCTTTTTGAATCTAGAATCTAAAACCTAAAATCTAAAATACTATGGCCCAGCGCTACGTTCGAGTTAAAACAACACAGGGACACATCCATTACGGTTTACTGCAACTGGGCCACAGCGTTCAAGTATTTGATGCACCTCCCTGGCTACAAGGACAACCAACGGATTTGGAACTTTCACCAGATACTTACCAAATTCTCGCCCCGTGCTCTCCCTCAAAAATTGTAGCCGTAGGCAAAAATTATGTCGATCACGCTGCTGAGATGGGAACCCCAGTACCTGCTGAGCCCCTGCTGTTTTTCAAGCCTCCGAGTGCAGTCATCGCCGCAGGTGGAGCGATTCGCTATCCGCAGCAGTCGGAAAGGGTAGACTACGAAGGAGAATTGGCCCTGGTAATTGGCGAACATTGTACCAACTGCACTCCCGAACAAGCACACGGCAAAATTTGGGGCTATACCATCGCCAACGACGTAACAGCCAGAGATTTGCAAAAGCGGGACAACCAGTGGGCTAGGGCCAAAGGGTTCGATACATTTTGTCCCTTGGGGCCTTGGATTGTCCGCGAATTGAGTCCTGCTGCACAATTGCAGACTTTTATCAATGAGAGCGATCAACCAGTACAGTCATCCCCGATCAATCGCATGGTATTTTCGCCAGACTTTCTCGTCTCCTACATCAGTCAAGTAATGACCCTTATTCCCGGCGATGTGATACTGACTGGAACGCCGCAAGGAGTAGGGCCGCTACAAATAGGCGATCGAGTCCGAATTGAAATAGAAGGCATTGGTAGTCTTGAAAATACAGTAGTTATTGGTTATTAGTTATAGGGCATTGGGCATTGGGCATTGGGCATTAGAACCAACAAATAATAACCAACTAACAACTGCCAACTGCCAACTCTCAACTGCCAACTGCCAACTGCCAACTGACTATCGTACCTGCATATAAACAGCATCCGAAAGCGGAGGAATCTCTGCATAGCGTCCCAAAAGCGACTGCACGACTGCATAGACAAATGCAGCAAAAGCGCCCAAAAACACCATGTTATAAAGAGTTTCCGCAATAAATGCGACTTGGGGGCCTTTATCAAAAATCCCCAAAACTAGGCCGCAGAGCATCAAAACAATGTCTAAAAGAATCGCCTGCATCGCATTAAAACGAATGAAGTGACTGATGTTTTCGTTTCTAACTACCCCTAAATACAGGGCAAAGAAAATAATCAAGCTAGCGAAGGGCAAACTATAAATCTGAAGCAAAGGAGCTAGCGGGACAAAAAACAGTCGCAAGACAGGAAACTGTGGAAACAGATACCTGCTGCCAAACGCCAGCCCGTCAATTAGGGGGAGCAAATAAGGCAAAGAAGCAAAAATCCGGTCTGGAACAGTTGTAGACCCGCGCCAAGTCATAATGAACTCTCCTGAGTCGATCGGTGAACTATTAATTCCTATTAAAATCAGCATAACGCAGCAGGCTCAGTTCCGACTCGCCCGGAATTTGCTCATTTGTGGGCGGATAGCAGCCTCAAGTACCAGATGCAGGGGAACTTAGATTGAGTCGGGTTAATAGTCACCATGCCCCATGCCCCATGCCCCATGCCCCATGCCCGATGATTATTTAATATTGGCAATGACGAAGCCCATTTGACACTCGTACCGATCGGGCAAATTTTCCGTAGGTTTAGCAACTGGATGGCCACAGCGAAGCTCTCCACCGCTCCAGCGCGGTTGGCCAGTGCGATCTGCCAGCAAACAACTTTGGCAAACACACTGAGGGGCAAGCATCTGATTTTCCATTAGAATTACTAACATTTGATACCTCCGGCAGGTTTCACACCAGTAATTTCATTGTATGTCAGGAGTTGGGGACAAACGGCTTAACCTGAACACAACGTAATATTTATGTCAATGGTGCGAAATCCGTAGTACGGTATAAGATCCCCAATTCCCAGTCCCAAAACTGTCAAGAGGTTGATTATTGTGACGGACACTAACTTAGAATTCCTTTCCAAAACCGATCCGCTCATTGCCGATTTAATTGGGCAAGAGCTCCAGCGGCAGCGAGACCACCTAGAACTCATCGCCAGCGAAAACTTTACCTCCGCAGCGGTAATGGCAGCTCAAGGCTCAGTGCTGACCAATAAATACGCCGAAGGATTGCCAACGAAACGCTACTACGGCGGCTGCGAATTTATTGACGGTATCGAGCAAATTGCGATCGATCGCGCCAAACAGCTATTTGGAGCCGCTCACGCCAACGTCCAGCCCCACTCCGGCGCTCAAGCCAACTTTGCAGTGTTTTTGAGCTTGCTGGAACCCGGAGACGGAATTATGGGCATGGATTTGTCCCACGGCGGACACTTGACCCACGGTTCGCCGGTCAACGTATCCGGCAAATGGTTCAAAGCTTTTCACTACGGCGTCAGCCAAGAAACAGAACAGCTCGACTATGACGAAATTTTGGCACTCGCCAAAGAAAACCGACCGAAATTGCTAATTTGTGGCTATTCAGCATATTCGCGAATTATCGACTTTGAGAAGTTTAGAGCGATCGCCGACGAAATCGGAGCCTACCTGCTCGCCGACATCGCCCACATCGCCGGCTTAGTCGCCACAGGGCACCACCCCAACCCCCTCCCCCACTGTCACGCAGTCACCACCACCACTCACAAAACCCTGCGCGGCCCCCGTGGTGGCTTGATTATGACTAATGACCCGGAATTAGGTAAAAAGTTTGACAAAGCAGTTTTCCCCGGCACTCAAGGTGGCCCCTTAGAACACGTCATTGCGGGCAAAGCAGTAGCTTTCGGCGAAGCCTTAAAGCCTGAATTTAAAACTTATTCCGGTCAAGTAATTGAAAATGCGCGCGCCTTAGCGGAACAGTTGCAGCAGCGGGGTTTAAAACTCGTTTCCGGCGGCACGGACAATCATTTAATGCTAGTTGATTTGCGATCGGTAAACATGACAGGCAAGCGAGCCGACCAATTAGTCAGCGGTGTGAATATTACTGCTAATAAAAATACCGTGCCTTTCGATCCGGCATCGCCCTTTGTCACCAGCGGTTTGAGACTTGGTTCGCCGGCGATGACCACCAGGGGAATGGGAACAGCAGAATTTACCGAGATTGGCAATATTATTGCCGATCGACTGCTAAATCCAGATGATGAAAGCGTCGCAGCCGACTGTCTGCGTCGAGTAGCAGCACTGTGCGATCGCTTCCCGTTATATCCTCACTTGTACTTGAAAGTGCCGGCATTAGCTTAATTTTCCTGATCGGCAATGGGAAATTGGTAGTTGGAAGTGTACGGGTAAAAGGGTAAAAGAGCAGGAAAAGATTGAGAGTTGCCCGTAGCGATATTGACAAGCGGTTTTCACCAAAAATATCGATCGCCAATACGGTTTTTAGTAAAGATATTTGTCGGGTGGGGCTGGTTTGACTAACGGTATTTGTCGGTTGCGAAAGATACCGCTCAACTGGGCCCGCTCGCCAAATATCGACTTTTTTGCTCGCGAAAAAGTCGATATTTCAAATCGTTAATTCGAGAGTTATGAATGAACAACCTGACAATTCGCCCCAGGGCAACTGCCATTGCGGCCAATCTCCGACTCCCAAACCCCCAGTCGCTCTTCAAGATGTTTCCTTGTTATAAGCCATCTGAAATGTAGTAGACTCTGCCTGACAGCCTAATTGCCCCGCACTATTTAAAATTGATTTCAGATGCCGTACCAGTATCTGTACCACATACTCGCTTTCCTGGTTTCTGCGATCATCGTCCTCTGGAGTACACCAATAGTCAAAAAAATTGGTCTCAAAAGCGGGCGAGTTGATCGGCCAGGCGAGCGAAAAGTCCATAAGCGCCCGATGGTGCGCTTGGGAGGAGTTTCCATCTTTCTCGGCACTATCACTGCCCTCTTATTTGTCTGGCTCTCAGGAGGCTTCATCGATGCTAACGGACAAGTTCTCAATCCCAAAGACGAATACGAAATTTGGGGAGTCACCCTCGGCGGCATCGGATTCTTCCTCATCGGTTTAGCAGACGACCTATTTTCGCTCTCGGCCTTAAAACGCTTGCTCATGCAAATTGGCGTATCCAGCATCGCTTGGATGGCAGGCGTACAAATTGAGTTTCTCACCCTTCCCTCCCTGGGACTGACTAATATTGGCTGGCTGAGCTTGCCAATTACCGTGATTTGGCTCGTCGGCATGGCCAACGCCATCAACTGGATTGATGGTTTAGACGGTTTAGCTGCCGGAGTTTCAGGGATTGCAGCAGTTGTAATGCTGATTGTCAGTCTGGCGATGCACCAACCGGCAGCGGCCCTGATTGCAGCGGCTTTAGCTGGCGGGGCCTTGGGATTTCTGCGCTACAACTTCAATCCGGCTCAAATCTTTATGGGAGATGGCGGGGCTTATTTTATCGGGTTTACTCTCGCTGGAGTAGGAGTAATTGGGTTAGTTAAAACTACGGCTGTTACTTCTGTGTTGCTGCCATATTTAATTTTAGCTGTACCGATTTTAGATATGTCGGCGGTGATTCTCGATCGACTTCGCAACGGCAAGTCACCGTTTATTGCTGACAAGCGCCACCTCCACCACCGACTTTTACAAGCCGGACTATCCCATCGATTTGCGGTTTTATTTATTTACTCGCTGACACTGTGGGTGGGAAGTTTAGCCCTAGCTTTTTCGCTTCCGAGCGGCGTAATTTACGCTATGGGTGCAACAAGTTTGCTGGGCTATGCTAGCTGGAAAGTTTGGAGACACGCTCGATAGTTAGTTGACTGTTGACTGTTGACTGTTGGCTGTTGGCTGTTGTCATTCCCCAATTAATTCTCCAATCTAAAATCCAAAATCTAAAATCTAAAATTGAATGGTTGCTGAAATTATTTGTGTTGGCACTGAATTGCTGTTAGGGGATATTCTTAATAGCAATGCCCAGTTTTTAGCCAAAGAATTAGCGAGTCTGGGAATCCCTCACTACTATCAAACAGTGGTGGGGGACAATCCAGAACGTATCAAACAAGTTTTAGAAATCGCCGTCAGTCGATCGCAACTTTTGCTCTTCACCGGAGGCCTGGGCCCCACACCAGACGACCTGACAGTCGAAACGATCGCCGATTTTTTTGGGGTTCCCCTCATCGAAAAGCCGGAAATTATCGCAGATATCGAATACAAATTTGCCCAGCGCGGACGCACCATGAGTCCCAGCAATCGCAAACAAGCTTTAATTCCAGAAACTGCGGACATTCTGCCAAACCGCAGCGGTTCTGCACCGGGCATTATTTGGCAACCAGTTTCTAACGTGACAGTAATGACATTTCCCGGCGTACCGGCGGAAATGCACTTGATGTGGGAAGAAACCGCCGTTCCTTACCTGAAAAATGGCGGCTGGTGCAGCGAAACTATTTACAGCCGCATATTGAAATTTTGGGGCATTGCTGAGTCGGCATTGGCGGAAAAAGTAGATAGTTTTCTGAATTTAACTAATCCTACTGTGGCTCCCTACGCCAATCACGGCGAAGTCAAACTGCGGATTTCGGCCCGCGCGGAGTCGTCCGTGGCTGCGAAAAACTTGATTGAGCCGATCGAACAACAATTGCGACAAATTGCCGGCTCGGACTGTTACGGTGCTGATAGCGATACCCTGGCTTCGACTGTCGGCCAATTGTTGCTCGATGCGGGGCAAACTCTTAGCGTGGCTGAATCCTGCACGGGAGGTGGATTGGGGGCGATGCTGACTGGTGTTCCCGGCAGTTCGAGCTACTTTTTAGGCGGAATTATTTCTTACGATAATCGAATTAAGGAAGGATTATTAGGTGTTAATCCGCAAGATTTAGCCGAATTTGGGGCAGTCAGCCACCAGGTGGCAAAACAAATGGCTGCGGGAGTTCGCGCCAGCCTCAATACAAATTGGGGATTGAGCATTACAGGCATCGCCGGGCCCGGAGGCGGCACAGATGCTAAACCTGTCGGACTGGTTTATGTTGGTTTAGCAGGGCCCCACGGCGACGCAGAAAGTTTTGAATACCGCTTTGGCGATGCCAGAGGCCGCGATTGGATTCGGCATCTGAGTAGCTGTACGGCGCTCGATCGCCTCCGGCGTAAATTATTGTTGGCAAAAGCGTAGAAAAAATCCCACGATTGGTCAATTGTCAACAGTCAACCGTAAACTTAAGCTTTATTTAACACTCTCTACTCCGAGATAGTTCGGCAATATTCCGCTGGCCTCTTGATTATCTGTAAAGATTCGTTATGATAATAAGATAGGACTGATTGGCCAATATACTGACTCTCTCCATTGCTCAAAATAACTAGCAAGCGAGAAAGCAAGTTTGACCTTTGGTTTCAAAGTCGTGCTTGCTTATTTTCAGATATTTAGCCGTCGGTTTAGCAATCTAGACTATAAAAAAAGGAGCTATCCGTTCAATGGAAGACATTGAAAAGGTGCTGGAACAAATTAAAGAATGGGTTCGCAAGCTGATAGAAGGACTGCTGAGTCCCGAACCTGAACCGGAACTCGAACCGATTCGTATTCCTGTCAACCAACCCAGGAATCGCAGGTAGTCGAAACTGAATTAGAAGTTTGAGGTTTGAGGTTTGAGGTGGCAGACTGGTTCTAAATCCCATGTCAAAACTCTCATAGTTTTTGTTGCGCTGGAAATTTTAAAATTGTTAAATATCTTGGTACTTCACGGCCCTAATCTGAATCTATTGGGTCAGCGAGAACCTGGAGTTTATGGTTCTGCGACTTTAAATGATATCAACAAGTTGCTAGAACGAGAAGCGCAAGCCCTCCAGGTGCAAGTCTCCATTCAGCAGTCGAATCATGAAGGGGTCTTGGTGGATGCAATTCACTCGATGTTAGGGCGGCACCAAGGCTTATTGATTAATGCTGGAGCTTATACTCATACGAGTGTGGCAATTAGAGACGCGATCGCCGCGGTGAATATCCCTGCGGTAGAAGTTCATCTGAGCAATATTTACCGGCGGGAAGCTTTTCGCCACCACTCGTTTATCGCAGCGGTGGCGATCGGGCAAATCAGCGGTTTTGGATCGGAAAGTTACCTGCTGGGGCTGCAAGCTCTAGTTAGTTACCTGATTAAAAATTAAAAATTTACCGATTGTAGCGATCGGATGAGGGCAGGTTTTAGATGGAAAACCAGCCCTTATATGTTTGGGTTTAATTCCAATTAATCACAAGAATTTGGCAAAAAAGGATACAAAAAAAAATATAAATTATAAATTACCAATTACTAACAACTTGAGTTAAATTCAAATGCGGCATTCCCTGTTGAGCAAGTTTCAAGGAACCATCCTGGGTGCAGTTTTAGGAGACTCTATAGGCCTGCAATACCAAAGGCAACTCGTGGGTATTCCCTCGCAAACAGAAGACTTGGATTCGATTTTACCCCTGACGAAACACCAACAATTGACCATAGGTGGGGCAACATTCGCGTTGAATTCCCTCAATAGCAAAATCCCAAGTGGCAAAGACTCATCCGCCTCCGGGAGACTTGCGGTGGCGTGTGCTCAAAGTTTAATTCGGTGTAGGGGTTTAGATTTAAAAGATTGGCGCGATACTTGGGAAGCATTTGCCAAGTCGGAAATCTACCATCCGCCAAGCACTGAGTTTGAAAGCATCTTTAATCCTTGTGAAGCTGCCGTTGCGGCGTTGCCTGCTGCGATGTTTTTTCACGAAAATAAAGCCAAGCTGCGAGAAAAAATCATGCTGGCGATAGAGGTTTGGCCAAACGAAAACAAGCCAGAATGGGAAACAGCAATTTTAGCCGTAGGATATACGATCGCCCGCTCTCTCAAAGAAAGACTTGACCCCGCGACAGCGATCGAGGAAACAATTGCCTACGTGAAAACAGAGAATGCCCTAACAGAGCTGCTGCTGCAAGTACAAATACTATTAGAAAAGGGAGCCGATTTAGAAACAGCCGCAACTCACCTGTGCAAAAGCGCCACAGCTTTTCGAGAAAGACAGGACGAGGGCAAGAAAAAAATACAAACAAAGTCAATTGTCAACCCAGGAAATTTGATTCCCATTGCCCTAGCTTTCTACTGCTTTTTGAACACCCCAGAAGACTTGCGCTTGTCAGTGGTGCGTGCTGCCCGCTGTGGCATAGCTGGACAAATAACCTGTGCTTTGACGGGAGCTTTGTCTGGAGCCTATAACGGCGTTGCTGCGATTCCTGTAGAATGGCGACAGGTATCTTCGGCTGAGGTTAAATCGCAGCAGCTAGCCGAGGGTCGAGAACCCTCGCTCTGGGGAACTGGCAGCGATGCAAAAATTGTAGAGTTAGCAAATAACCTGTTTGCTGTTTGGGCAGGAGTTTACAGGCCCGATGCCGGACTGGATTCTGCAGCACTAGCCCGATCGGTGGCTGCACCTTATGTCATTAGACCTCGTAAAATATAAAGTTGGGAGCTTTCAACGGTAAGGGGAAACCAGAAATTAGCAATTAGCCATTAACAACTCAAAAGGGAAAGTGGAAGGAGAGCTACAATTAAAGATTAAAAAGTGAAAAATTAAATGTGAAAAATTAAATTGGACGCGCCTGCCCCAACAAGCCAGGTTTAAACGAGAATATGGGGTTGGAAAACGAATAATCTACGGAGAAACACGGTTTTTAGCCCTCGCGCGCGAGTTCTGTTCAAGATAGACAAGGGAAGCAAAGAAGCTGCTTGCGTTGTTGGCTACCGTCGGGAAAGCCAACTTCTGGCGATAGTCAGGCAAAGTAGCCTGGGGGGTTGAATATTCAGCCACGGTAGTTCGGATAAACTCAATCAAGATGCCTAGTCAGAAATTCTGACAAAGCTGCTGGATAACAGTGATATATCTTCGACACAAATGAATACGCTCTCCTCATTGATGCGGCAGATTGAGCAGCTAGGGGCTGCACGCTCACTGCGCCAACACATTGCTAAAGTGCAAAATGGCGACAGCAAAGTACATACCGATCGCGCTGGCGGGTCTCTCCTGAACCGTTTATCGCGCCACAAATGGGCTCCGCCCGAGACTTTTACTAGATTTTCAAGTAAAACCTCCAAATCAAGCCTCAAAAATCAAGCTCGTTCTCCTATGTTGGCGCTCGTAGCTGTAGTTTCTCTAAGCAGCACTCTGGGCCACCGCTTTTACAACCAGCCGAAACTGGATGTGGGTACGAAAGCTCCTCAGACGATTAAGGCTCCTGCTACTGCTAGCGTCCCGGATTACAAAACTACTGAAGAACAGCGGAAAGCAGCGCGGATCGGGGCTGTAGCGATATTAATGCTAGATCCGGAGGTTGAGCGACAAATTTATCAAGAATTGCAACAATTTTTGCAGCAGGGGAGCGAGCTGCGGAGGGCGGTAGGCTTGTTTCCGTTTGCGAGTACCTCGGCGCTCTCAAATGCGGCTCAGGTTTACTTGCGGAGCTGTCCTGAGTGGGAGTGGCGATCGATTTTGGCGCAAGCGGGTGACAAAAGTGCAAGTTCCGAGCGATTGAGTGTGAGTTCCCCCGCAGTTGCTGGGCAGACGGAGAACAAGTCTCGGCAGGATGCTATCGCTCAACTGCAAGCTTACAGCCGATCGGTTCGGGCAGCAGACTTTCAAAGCCTGACAGACAGTATTTCCGAGGCTCGTCGGCGCTATCTCAATGCTGTGGAGGCGCTGGAAAAACCGTCGGTTTCCCGGTTGCCACAGATTTACGATACCTCCCTATTTGATTTGTCGGATGCAGCTTGGCAGAAAACGCAAACGGGCATGACTCGGGCAGCAAAAAGGATGGTGGCTCAAGGTATCCCGCAGGGGTTGCCAAAAGAGATTTTGAAAGAAGCTGTGAAGCTGCAAGTGGCTGATGAAGTGCCGTTAGAGTCCCAAGCTTTGGCGGTTGAGGGTTTAACAGCGATTTTGCAGCCAAATCTGGTGAGAGATCGCGAGGAAACCAAACAGCTAGCTGAATTAGCGGCGCAAAAGGTGAAACCGGTGATGATCGCAGTAGATCAGGGCGAGATAATTATTGCACAAGGAAAAGAGATCTCGCAGCAAGATTTCGTGTTGCTGGACTATTTTGGTTTGAGTCGCCGGGGGGTGAATTGGCTGGGGCTGACGGGTTTTGTTTGTTTAGTCGCGGGGGCAATTGCGATCGTACTGCTGGTGGAAAGGCACTACCGCTTGCGCCGGAGAGATCATTTGCTATTGCTGCTGCTGACTTTGAGCGCGCCGGTGCTGGTGAGTTTGGGGCTACCTTGGACGAGTTTGCCGGCGATCGGGATTTTAGCGGGCGGCTTCTACGGTTCGGCGGTGGGAGTGACTGTGGTGGGGCTGCTGTCGGCGCTGCTGCCCATTGGCTTAAATGTGGAATTGATTCATTTGGTGGCTAGCGGGGCGGGGGGATTGCTGGGCGCTTTTATGGCCGGGCGGCTGCGATCGCGCGAGGAATTGGCTCTTTTGGGCTTAGCTCTTGGGTTGACTCAGGGGACGGTTTATCTGGTGGGGACTTTGATTGCCAGCGCCGCTGTCGGTGCGATTTGGTACGTCGTGCTCGGTACTGTGGGCGCGCAAAGTTTGGCCGGTTTGGCTTGGAGCGTTGTGGCGATCGGCATCAGCCCTTATTTGGAACACGTTTTTGACTTGATTACGCCGATCCGGCTGGCGGAACTTGCCAATCCCAACCGCCCGCTGTTGAAGAAATTGGCTGCCGAGGCTCCGGGGACTTTTCAGCATACGCTGTTTGTGGCGAGTTTGGCGGAGGCTGCGGCCCGGGAACTCGGCTGCAATGTTGAGCTGGTCAGAGCTGGAACATTATACCACGATATTGGAAAAATGCACGACCCGCTCGGATTTTGTGAAAATCAAATGGGTGGGGGCAACAAACACGATGAAATTAATGACCCTTGGGCGAGCGCGGAGATTATTAAAAAGCACGTTACCGAGGGTTTGGTGATGGCGCGGAAGCATCGATTGCCGAAGGCTATTCAGGCGTTTATTCCCGAGCACCAAGGTACGATGTTAATTGCTTATTTCTACCACCAAGCGCAGCAAATTGCTGCAAAAGAAATAGAAGATTTAAAGATTGCTTTGCCAGAGGCGGATAATTCAAAGTTAATCATCCAAAGTCGGGAAGTGAGGGAGGAGGATTTTCGCTACGACGGGCCGATTCCGCAGTCACGGGAAACGGGAATTCTGATGGTGGCGGATTCTTGCGAGGCTGCTTTGCGATCGCTCAAGGATGCTACTCATGAAGAGGCTTTGAATATGGTTAATCGGATTTTAAGGGCTCGCTGGCAGGATAATCAGTTGGTCGATTCGGGTTTGACTCGTGAGGATATGTCTCTAATTGCGGAGATTTTTGTGCGGGTTTGGGAACAGTTCAATCACAAGCGGATTGCTTATCCTAGCGCAGTTTTTACTCCCAGGAAGGAGAAAATTTTAAGTTAGGAAAAATAAGCTGACATTTCAGTGGTGAATTAGATTTTATTGCGATGTACCCCGCAAAGCGCCATGCACTTGAGTATTGCCGCTGACAATTACCACAGTTTGCTTGATTCCTGTGATTAGCCAATGTCTGTCTCTTTGAATCAAGGAGTGAAAATAGTTACCTCCTGTATCCAGCCGATTCTGTCCCGATTCGCGATCGGGGTCAAGTCGATAAATGCGGTACACAGATTTACATTGGGCAGCATCCCTTTTAATAGTTACCTCGTGATTTGTGCTGACGTGCAGCGTTCGCAAACCGGCAAGACCTTCTACCCGCTGTTTTATGTATTCTTCTGCGGTTACTCGTCGGGGAGTTTCACCTCGAAATTCTGAGTAGTCGATATCTATTTCGTCTGCTAGATGCGATCGCAATTTTTGCCAGTCTTGGGCATCGATCGCATTTGCACAAGCGATGATAGTATCTACGACCGCAGCGCGATCGATAATCCAGCGGATGTCTGGCAATTCGTACATAAAAAATAAATTTTGTGAGTTGTGAGTTCCAAAGATTTTAATTTTTAACCACCGATGAAGGTGGCTAAAAGCCGATTTTTTATGTTGATTCTATCCTTTGACTCCCGCAGCGGTTTCTGTTGGCACAATGTATTTTTGCAAGAGCAAAAATAGTCCTAAAACTGGAACAATAGAAATAATGGAACCCGCCGCAACTAAACGCCAATCTAAGGAAAATGTCCCGGCTAAATTGGCTACGCCTAAAGGTAAAGTGTAATATTCCGGCCTGTCTAAAACTAGCAGCGGCCACAGAAAGTCGCTCCAAGAACCAATAAATACGAAAATTCCTAAAGTGACTAAAGCTGGCTTAATTGCGGGAATCATGACGTGCCACCAAATGCCTAATTCTGTACAGCCGTCGATGCGGGCGGCTTCTTCTAGTTCTTTGGGAACTGCTAGGAATGCTTGTCGTAATAAAAATATGCCGAAGGCTGAGGCTAGTCCGGGAAAGATTACGCCTAAATAACTATTTTTTAGTCCGAGTTGTACTGTCAATATGTATAGGGGAATCATGACTATTTGGAAAGGAATCATGATTGTCGAAACGATCGTGATTAAGATGGCTTCGCGGCCGCGAAATTTGAGTCGGGCTAAGGGGTAAGCGGCGAGGGCGCAAAAGAGGACGTTGATGCTAACTGTGAGGCCGGCAATCAGGGTGCTGTTGAACAGGTAGCGGCCGAAGGGGTTGGTTTGCCAAACTTTGATGAAGTTTTCCAGGGTTGGCTGTTGGGGCCACAGTTGCGGGGGAAATTGAAAGATGTTTTCGGTGGGGGATTTGAGGGAGGTACTCAGAAGCCACAGCAGGGGAAACAGCATTAAAAGTGCGATCGCGCTCATGAGGCTGTACGTCCACAGGGTGCTCCACGGCGAGGGAGTGTGGTTTGGGGAATTTGGTTTTTTAGTTTTGAGATTGTTCATTGTTGGGATATGATAATAAGTCCTTGCTTCGTGAGAAGCCTTGTTGTCCATAAGGGGATTATTGCCATGAAACCGTTTATTTACGAAACTATGTACATTCTGCGCCCTGATTTGGGTGAGGAAATGACAGACCAGGCGATCGCTAAATATCAAACTATTTTGCGCGATCAAGGTGCTGAAAGCATCGAAACTCAGCACCGTGGCAAGCGCCGTTTGGCTTACGAAATCGGCAAGCACCGGGACGGAGTATACGTTCAAATGAACTATACAGCTCCGGGCGCTGCAATTTTTACCCTGGAGCGCGCGATGCGTCTGAGCGAAGAAGTGATTCGTTATTTGACGATCAAGCAAGATGTGCCTGATGCACCTGAAGCGGAAGCGGAAGCTGAAGTCGCCGAGTAGCAGTCGTGTCAACTTAACGTCTTATGTAGTACCAGTCTACTGTTTGACGATTAGGGCTGCTTATTCCCCGGCACGCCTTTCTTAAAGGCTACCCTGTACACACAACTTAAAAAACTAACGTCAGAGCCTTTCCCTCCCCCTGGCATCCTCCTGAAAAAGAGGCTAGGGGGCTCTCTGTAATTGTGGGTACAGCATAGTTTTTTAAGGGCGGGACTTGATGTTGATTGAAATTATAGGTTAATGGGCGATTGTTTTTCTAGGGGAGGACGATCGCTCTTTTTTGTGGGGAGGCTGCTGGGACTTAATCTATTTTTATCAACAAAGAAAGCTCGCTTTTTCAGGAGGACGAGGGCGATTCACTTTGGCTCAACTCTATTATCTAGTTGACTACAAAAAACTTGACTATGCTTGAGCAGAGCTGCTTAATCATTGTAAATATAATTGGGATTCGCTACTTATTAAATTTACTGTTAACTAAGGCAAATTCGACTTTCTTGAGAGACAAAATTCTGCATCTATAACCCGGAACCAAACTATAAAGTTATTTTTGCCACTAGCAATTACGTAGCCGCCAAAATGTGCCTCTTAGAAGACGAATATTGTCAAATTTTGCCCACTGCTGCTTGAGGTTGGGCCTGAATCCACTAGCCCAAGCTCGATCGCACTCCCTGCAACCTGCATCGAGATTCTCGCCCCATAGCCCAATTGTAAAGTTTTGTGACAATTTTAATTTGGTAGCTTTAGATACAGAATTGTCTGTTATAGTGATAGAAGAGAAGAAAAAACCAGCTCAACATTAATCTAAAGAATACGGAGAAACCGCATATGTCTACTGAAAATCAAGCTCGCTCTCTGATGATGCGCCACCACCAACTGGTGAAGAACCGCCAGCAATCCATGCTCAACCGCACCGCCACCGAAGTCGGGATGGAAGATACCCACTACTGGGGTCATATTCAAGGCAAACCGCAGCCCAGCTTTCAAGCCAGTTACGATCGCAGCAACGCCACTATGAGCTAGGGCAATCTCAATTTCGACAATTGTCTACGAAGTCATTACCTATAGTTTGGAGAAATCAGTTATGTCAACTCAAGAACAAGCCCGCACCCTGATGATGCGCCATCAACACGTCGTCAAAAACCGTCAGGAATCAATGCTGAGCCGTGTGTCTGCTGAAGTTGGTTTAGATGCTGGCTCTCCAGCGAGTATCGATCGCAAATAACTTGTTTTTTCAACGGCGAGATAGTTGAATTGAGTTTGTTGTTTGCCAGCTAAAAATTAATAATGTCAATTACAAAACCGTCGCGACTTCTTCTTGAGTTCTAACTCTAGATTGGAAGCCGCGATTAGTTTTATGGGAATTGGGAATGGGGAATGGGGAATGGGAAATTGGGCCCAAAAGAATGGGGAATCTTAGATCTAAAATCTAAAATCGTTCGACTGAGCGCTCACGCCGAAGTCTAAAATCTAAAATCTAAAATCTAAAATGGTATAATCCCCTTTCAGCAGATTGAAGGCTACTAGGGAGGTCATGATGTCGGACTGGAAAGAAATTGACGGCGGAGTTACAGCACCCAGAGGGTATCGAGCATCGGGAATTACAGCGGGCTTGAAGCCTTCAGGCTTGCCGGATTTAAGTTTAATTTTGTCAGAGGTAGACGCCATCGCCGCCGGAGTCTTCACAACCTCCACTGTCCGGGCCGCTTGTGTGGACTACTGTCGCCAGCGTTTGCAAGCTAAACCCAGCGCGAAAGCAATTTTGTGCAATGCGGGACAAGCTAATGCTGCTACTGGCGAACAAGGTTGGGCAGATGCCCTCGAAAGTGCCAAATTGTTGGGAGAAGCGCTGAATATTCCTCCAGAATCTATTCTTTTGGCCTCCACTGGCGTCATCGGACAGCGGATAAAAATGGAGCCGCTGAGGGCGGGAATTCCGCGATTAGTTGCTGAGGCATCGGAAACTGGTTCTGATGCGGCGGCTAAGGCTATTTGTACGACTGATTTAGTGCCGAAAACGATCGCCCTGGAAACCATGTTTGGCGATCGGCCCGTCCGCATCGGCGGCATTTGCAAAGGTTCGGGAATGATTCACCCGAATATGGCAACAATGCTGGCATTTGTAACTTGCGATGCAGCAGTGTCATCGCATTTGTGGCAAGAAATGCTGAGTCGGGCTGCTAACAGAAGTTTCAATCAAATTACTGTTGACGGCGATACCAGTACCAACGATTCACTAATTGCTTTGGCCAACGGTCAATCCCGCACACCGGCAATTACGGAAATGGGGGCGGATGCTGAAAAATTAGAGGCGATGCTAACAGAAGTTTGCGTACATTTAGCAAAGGCGATCGCCCGTGACGGCGAAGGTGCAACTTGTCTGGTAGAAGTGCAAGTTAGTGGCGCGCTGGATGAAGTTTCTGCGAGTAAAATTGCCAAAACAATTGTCGCTTCTTCTTTGGTGAAAGCTGCTATTTTCGGACGCGATCCGAATTGGGGCAGAATTGCGGCGGCGGCTGGGCGCGCTGGTGTACCTTTCGATCAAGAGAATTTGCGGATTCAATTGGGGGATTTTTTGATGATGGAAAACGGGCAACCTAAAGAGTTCGATCGCGCGGCAGCAAGTAATTATATGAAAGCGGCTGCGGAGGGAGAATATTTGAAGGCTGATACGGTTGTAATTCAGGTTAGTGTCGGGAATGGCAGCGGTTTTGCAAAAGCTTGGGGATGCGATTTGAGTTACGACTACGTGAAGATTAATGCGGAGTATACGACTTAAATAAGTCCAGGCGGTTACAAGTCCGGGCGGTTAGAAACCGCGCCTACAGAAACACAACCAGACGAGAGCGGGTTAAAGGCAAATTTCACACAATTTAAACTCAACTTCCCCCCGTGGGGGGAAATTTAAAAATCTGAAACCTTTACTCACCGACTTAATCTCAGCTTTTTTGCTACTCATTTTAAAATCGCTGAAGCCCTTACAAAGATAAGCTTTTTATGATTTTAACAAAAGAGCGCTAAAAATATTATTCAGACTAAGTTTCAAGACTTTTTAAGCTTATTATTAATAAGTCTAAGCTGTCGCGCATTTAAATGGTATATTCAGGGCGGGCGGGACGCCCAACCCCTACTCCCCACAAGACTTTATTTTTTTGACATATAATTTAAATGCCGCAACAGCTTAATATAAAGTTTGAAAACACGCCCTAACCAAAACTATCGGAGACAAACACATAGCCACCACCATACCCGACAGCATTATCCACTAATATTAAGCCGTCATTGGTCTGCGGCTCGCCACTCTGAGCAAGTCCATAATTAACCACGCGCAACAACCGCTGCGGCGTAAACGATTCCAATTCCACAAAATTGCCTGCATCTAGCCATGCTAATTCTTCGGCTGTTAAACTTTGCCTTACAGCGTCGGGTAATTGACGGGCTGTTTGTGCCATTGTTTGAGATTGCTGCACAAACATATCGCGGGTTGCTAAGATTTGACGGGGAGAAATTCCCAAATCAAAAATCGTCACCGCTTGATTCGCAAACCAGTTTGGATTAGTTCGCAGTTGATGCACTAAACCAACGCCACCAGGACTCGCATTGTGGAGTGCATACACTTTTAAATCGGCATTACGGCGCAGCATTTCGATGACGGTGTTGAAGATGCTTTGGGGATAGCCACTAATACTAAGAATGGCGCAGTTGTTTTCAAAATGGACGTTGTTGGCAATGAGGAATTGAGCTATTTCGTCACTGTCACAGATAATTGCGCGATCGAAGCTGTAGGCGCTAACTTCGCGATCGATGGTTGCGGGCAAAGCCTCTTGACGAGCAGCAGGCAGCAGTTTTTCTAATGTGCCGTTTACTGTTTGCCAGTCTCGCAGCCATTTATCGCTCTGCGCTTGATTAACGAGAAATATTTCACCCGTTATCTGTGGGCGTTTTTTTTGTGAAATGCCGAGCCAGTAGGAAAATAGCCCTAGTGTAATCGCTACGATGTATCCTGAAGAATAATCAAATATTAGGCTTCCTGAAATGCCCAGCACTAAAATAATTCCCCCTAAAATCTGGAGATTTTTAGCATTATTTCTTCTGCCGCGAATACCTTGAGCAGGAGATTTGCTGTAGTGGAACAATCGCCCGATCCAAATCAAATTGTAGAGAGCGAAGAGAATAATTAATGCGAATTGTGAGGGGAAAATAGCAAGAGCGAAGGTAAGGCCGAAGGTTCCAGCAAATACGCTAAAAAATAAGTAGAGAAAAATCCAACTGGTTTCTGGGGCGCGAGATTTAAGCTTTTGGTCAATAAAATACAAAAACTGTTTGTGCGTAAAAAACAACATATTTTGGCTCGAAATATTTTCGATCGCATTTTTGAAAAAGGGATCGGTGAATGCCAACTTTTTATCAGTGACGGTAGTGGGTTCAAAGACAAACGGATGGTTGCACTGTTTGCAGCGACCTGAGTTGGTGGTACGATCGCTCAAAATGTTGTCGGTATTACACTGGACGCATTTCATTCCCATGTCGGTTACTCCTGATTGATTTAATGGATTTATATCGTTGACGGTTGTTTTGGAATGATTTAACCGCAGAGGCCGCAGAGAGCGCAGAGGAAGAGAAGAGAGATAATAAGTAGAAGGAAGAAGGAAGTTCGGCAACGGATTCTGTAACGGATGTAACGGATGTCAGTCCGATGGAAGTCGCAAAAAGGAAGAAACAATGCCCAATGCCCAATACCCGATTAAAATATTTGCCCGTTTAACAAGATAGAATAGTCTTCTCGCTGTCGAATTAATCGATCGCCCTTAGCATCAATCAACACCTCAGCAGGGCGGGGGCGGTGCAGAAAATGCGACGACATCGCATAGCCGTAAGCCCCGCTATCCAAAATCGCGATCGCATCTCCAATTTTGAGTTTCGGTAGCCAACAGTTGCGCCCCAAATAATCCCGCGAATAAGTTGTGTTGCCACAAATATCCGTTTCATGTCGCGATACATCGTCGGTTTCCCAAGTTGCGATCGCCCGATAGCCGCCGTGTACCGCAGGCACCGATAGATTTGATACAGTCGTATCCACACCGACAATTTGCCTCACGCCCAACCACTTCACCGACACAACTTTCGCAAGCAAAACGCCACAACCTGCGATCGCCGATCGTCCCGGTTCAATCACCAACTCGATCGGGCGAGATAGCGCACTCAATCGTTCAGTAATCGCCGCACCAAACTCCCGCCAGTCAAACACCGCACCGCCTCGATAGGGATAGCCAAAACCACCGCCAAAATCGAGGGTTCGCCAATCGGGCAACAGTTGGGCGATCGCAATTAGGCGATCGATCGCCTGCGTAAAAGCACTCGTGGCGTTAGTTCCAGTCCCCCGATAAAAATGCAATCCGGTAATTCTCAACCCCTGCTGCTGCGCGATTTCGTTGGCTTTCTCAAATTCGGCGGGACGCACTCCAATCCGACTGTCTCCCGTCAATTCCGGTGAGTTGAGGCGCAGTCCAATTTCGGCACGGATCGATCGCGGTTGACTCCCGGAATATTCGCAAAAATCTTGGAGTTGCGACAGACTATCGAAGTTAAATCGATCGATCTTCCACTCGATCAATTGCTGAATATCCGCCCTGTTGAGGTTACTGCCGGTGTAGACAATGCGATCGCTCGTAAAACCCGCTTTCAGTCCCAAAAAAACATCCCCCGGTGTATTCGCGTGTAGCCCCCAACCAGCTTGCTGAATCAATTGCAACAGAGCAATATTGCCGTTGGTGACGCTAGCAAAATGAAACTGAACGTGCGGATAGTCGATCGATCGCGTAATATGCTCAAGAGTCTGACGGAGGATATCGGCCTGATACACATATAAGGGCGAACCATAAGTTGACAAAAGTCGCTCAGCCATTGCTTCGGAGAACGGCGGCGAATGTGTTTTGGTTTCATTCTGTAGCAAAGATTCGGTCATATAGAAGAAGTTCGGCAACGGATTTTGTAACGGATGTAACGGATGTTCGGCAACGGATTATTTAACGGATTTAACGGATGTTCGGAACAGGGAAGATTGTAAAATCAACTGTCAACTGTCAACTGTCAACTGTCAACTATCAACCATCAACCTCCTTCGATATTTCCAAATGCGCTGCCCGATCGCCGGTGGCAACCAAAACACATGATCAAGCGATCGCTTAACCGGAATTTCGCCTAAAACCTCGGTTCGCCATGCCTGCCACATCAGCAGCAACCAGAGATTATTGCCAATATAGCGATCGCGCATTGCAACTCCGAGTTGTCCCGATAACATCGAGTCAGCCAAATGGGGCTGCCAGCAATTTTGCGATCGCAACACATTCGGATTCAGCCGATCGCCGATCGCAGCCCAAAACTCGCGGTAATACCAAACCTTCAACGGCACGCCCATCCCGCGCTTTTCCCGCCAGACAATTTCCGGCGGCAACCAGCGTTCGGAGGCTTTTTTGAGGATGTATTTTTCGCACGCACCTTGCAGTAGCAGCTCGCCAGGGAGTTGAAACGTCCATGCTGTGAGGTCGGGGTCGCAGAAGGGCGATCGCACCCACAAACCGCAAGCAAACGCCAATGCCGTTGCCCTCGGCTGAATATTTTGGGCACCTTTGAGCATCAGCGAAGCGCGCCGTAACCTCGCTAGCAGGGAAGGACAGGTTTCGTGATCGATCGCGTCTTGCAGGTAAACGCTCAAATCGTGAGACTGGATGCGATCGAGCATTTCTGGCGAAAAAATCTGTTTTTCATAACCATAAAATCGCTGAAACGTCCGCAAATACTGCTGTTCAAAAGTTTCTTTTCCGGCAGGATGTTCTGCACTGTAAACTCCGTTGGCAATCAAAGGCTTGTTTGTCCATCCAGCAAATAGCTGATCGCCATTCTCGCCATTGAATACAACTCGCACCTCTTGCGCCGCCGCCTGTTTGAGCAAAAACAGCGGGGCTGTTGTGCCGTCTCCATAGGGTAAATCGAGGGCTTTGGCGGTTGGCCCGATCGCCCGCAACACTGCATCGCCCGTCGCCGCCACTCGGATCAGCGGAATCTGAAAAAAGTCAGCCACCTTTTGGGCGTAGGGCAGTTCGGAATAGGCTTCGACACCAAAATCGAGGGCATAGGCGCGCACTTGCAAGCCTGCTTTCACTAGCAGCGCCGTCACCAGGGAAGAATCGATGCCACCGGAGAGTAAAACGCCTACGGGTTCGTCGATCGGCAAATCCGCCACTTGTCGATCGATCGCCTGTTGCAACAGCCTTTGCAATTGTGCGATCGCCTCGTCTTCACTCCGCAGTAATTGGGGCGCTTCCTGCCAAGCTGATTGCAGCGATTGCACTTTCGGTAACGGCATCGCATCACCATCTGCTATTTGCCAAATCATCTCGCTTCCGGCTGCTACGGATGCAATTTGCTCGATCGGCGTTAACGGCGTGGGTACGTAGGAAAAACAAGCATAGCTGTGTAGGGCGATCGGGCTAATTTGAGGGGAAGCAATCAGCGGTAGCAGCAGTTGCATCCGCGTCGAAAACCAAATCGTTTCTCCCAACTGCATCCAATAAAGCGGCACTCGCCCAAACGGATCACGCCCCAGCCGTAGCTGTTGGGCTTCTACCGCCGCCCAAGCATCTCCCGGTAAATCCGTCGCCCGATGATCGCGCCCGCAAGCATTCAGCGTCACTCGATCGCCCGCGAGGACTGATGCAGAGGCGATCGCCCATTCTGATAATTTGCCCTGTCGGATGAAGTAGTCAGGCACCAAACGGCTGAGCGTTTTTGTGCGATCGCCCTCTCCCCAGTAGCCTATGAAATGTGAAGGTTTGTCGAGCGCACCCATCTATTTCACCGTGAAAGGTTCAGTGCTGATGACGCGCCCATCCAGGGACATCCGAACTTCCCATTTGCCTGGGGCTGCTGCAGATCCGAGATCGTAAAAGCAGTGGGTATTCCAAACCGCAGTATCGATCGTGCGAGTTTGATACCTGCCCTGATGCACAGTTTGACCGCTAGAATTAATCCAGTCGCATTGTAAAGACAACTCACGACCGATCGGAGCATTTTGCAACGTCACCTGGTAGTAAACGCGGGGATTGATTTGACGGTTGACTTGAGTAAGGCTGTCACCGCCCTTTTGAGATAGGGCAATTCGGTCTTCTCCTGCGACAATTTGAGCAGTTTGCTGCTGCTGATTTTGCCCGAACAGTACGCCTATACCGATCGCCGAAATCACAACTGCTGTCGAGGCGATCGCGATCCAGCGGTTGCGTCGCTGCTGTTGTTCTAGGGCTTCGTGGCGTTGCATTTGGGCGATCGCATCTTCAAGAAGCTCATCAGGCAAATTCAACTCCCGTAAAATTTCTCTTACCTGAGCGGTTCCCAATTCTAACTCGCGCTGCTGCGATAACTTGTCTATTTCAGCGACAACCTGTGCTAACTGAGCTTGAGTGAGTCGAGTTTCCATAGAGTTCACCATTAGTATCGGTAAAGTTCTTTCCGACTAGAAATTAAATATAGCAATCATCTCTCTCTTCTCTTCCTCTGCGCCCTCTGCGCTCTCTGTGGTTAAATTATCCATACTATTCAATAAATAGCTCTCAAAGTCAATTCATAAAAATCATAAGATTGACCTCATAAAAATCATATTTGTATAAAATCCAGACTGGCAAAATCCTCTACTTTTTGGGAATCAGTTAAATCCAACTTTCCTAAATCCAGCTTTTCCTGTTGGCGATTCAACCAAATTGCATTTAACCCAGCACTTCTCGCACCGCAATAATCAGCTTTGAAACTATCGCCAATATGTAACACATTTTCCGCAAGGCAATTGTGTTTCTGCAAAGCTGCGGCAAAAATTTGAGACTCTGGTTTGGCGGCACCAACTTCGGTAGAAATTGTGATTGATGTGAAATAGTCAGTTAAATTGAGTGATTTTAAGACTGCATAAAGTCGCGAATCGAAATTCGAGACTACGGCTAATTCAATGCCTTGTTGCTGCCACCTATTTAATGCGGGCAATACGTCTGGATAGACAAACCAAGGTTCAGCAGTTGCAAAATGAGCGTAGAGTTCGGCAAAGAATTTTGGAAAGTCTGAAAATTCGTCAAAAACGCCTGCTATTTGAAAAGCTTTCGCCGAAACTGCTAGCCACCATTCAAATTCAAATTGGGGAATTTTTGCTAATTTTATTCCGGGAAATGCCATAGGACTTGATTCGGCAAAACTTTGGAAAAATGCTGCATTTAACTGTTCGTTGTTAACTGTTACTCCAAAATTTCGAGCTAATTGCCCGTATACTTCTCCGACGCTGCCGCGAACGTCAAATAGCGTGCCTGCAGCATCTATAAAAATTACTTCGGTCATTTGTTATGAGTCATTAAGGCGTTGCTTAATCAGGGTATGAAAAAAATCAGTTGAAAATCGAGAAGCTTTGTGGATACTGGTTTCTATGATTTGCATATTTAGCCTTTCATACCATAAATCAGCAACGCCTGAGTCATTAATTATTAGTCAGTCAACAGTCAACAGTCAACTGTTGTTAGTTGTTTGCGGATTCACCACACCAGAATGATTGGCAATATTGCCCGCAGGTTCAAATCGACCGCCTAAATATTTGGCTAGGAATTCTTCGGCGCTCGCATAAAAGTGCAGGCGATTTTCAGGCCGCGCAAATCCGTGTCCTTCGTCTGTATAAAGCACGTATTCTACAGGTTTGCCGGCTTGCTTCATGGCATTGACAATTTGCTCGCTTTCTGCGACTTTAACTCGCGGGTCGTTAGCACCTTGGGCGATGAGTAAAGGTTTCTGAATGCGATCGACAAAAAATAAAGGCGAGATCGATTTCAGAAACTCTGGTTCTGTTTCCAGATTTCCGACGCGATGATACATATTTGCTTTGATCGGTTCCCAGTAAGGCGGAATAGTTTGCAGCAGTGTAATCAAATTACTTGGCCCGACAATATCGACGGCGCAGGCAAAAACATCGGGACTAAAAGTCAATCCCACTAAGGCAGCATAACCGCCGTAAGAACCGCCCATAATCGCAATTTTATCGGGTTGGGAAATTCCTGTTTCTACAAGCCAATTAACGCCATCTAGCAAGTCGTCGTGCATCTTAGCGGCCCATTCGCGATTGCCGGCATTGAGAAAGGCTTTGCCGTAGCCGGTGGAACCGCGAAAATTGATTTGCAAAACGGCGTAACCTCGGTTTGCCAGCCATTGGGCTTGTGGATTGTAACCCCAGGTATCGCGTGCCCAGGGGCCACCGTGAACAAGCAAGACTGTCGGTACGGGTGTTGAGACACCAACCGGTTTTGTCAGGTAGCCGTGAATGGTTAAACCATCTCTTGCGGTGTAAGAAATGGGTTCTATTGATGATAGTGGTAGCCCTTCGAGTTTGGGTTGGTTGCTGAACAGAAAGGTGAAGGTTTTGGAGGCGCGATCGTACGCATAGTGGTAAACTGGGCCGTCGTCTGTCATGTAAGCGACTAGCCAAGTGGTATCGGCGAGGTTTCGGCTGGTGATGGAGAATTCGCCGGGGCGAAATTTGCCGAGATCCTCAAAATCCTCTGCTATGCTTTGGTCTAAAATCTGCCACTCTTGCTTGTCCTTGTAGAAGGAAACCGCCTGAATCTCTCGCTTGGTGGGGTGTACGACAATGCCGCCGACATCGTATTCTGGGTCAGAAGCGAGATCGGTTTCTTGCTTGGTTTCTAAGTCGAGTGCGATCAAACGTTCGGCGTTAGCATCATGATTGCCGATGATGTAAAGAATTTTGCCGTTTTCTGAGAACATGACGGCACCACCTTCCTCATCGGGCCCCCACCTTCGTAGGCTTTCCCAAGACTTGTCGGCAGTTTCCCGAAACACCAATTCTGAGCCGCCATCGGCAGTTGTGGCTGTGGCCGCCCGCACTTGGAATTGGGCGTCAGCAGTCCAACCGACGATGTTACCTGGGTTGTCGGTGTCAAATTCAACTGCACCATTTTTGAGGTTGATGCGGTAAACGTCGTGTTTGCTGCGATCGCGGATGTTCATTCCCACTAATATTTCATTGGGGAAGTTGCGGTCAAAGGCGATCGGCTGAGCTTGAACGCCTTGAAATGGTGTCAAGTCGCGAACCTGATTTGACTGGATATTGACTGAGAATAAATGCCAGTTTTCATCACCCTCGGCATCTTGGAGGTAAATTAACTCTTCGCCGCTGTAAGTCCAGAAAAAGATGCGGATGCCGCGTTTTTTATCTGCTGTGAGTTGGTGATCGTCTGCTTGACCGACGGTACGGAGTCGCACTTGCAAGACGTTGTGTTCATCTGGTGCAATGTAGGCGAGATACTTGCCGTCAGGTGAAAGTCGGGGGCTAGCTTTTTCGGGATTTCCGAACAGAATCTCGCGCTCTATCAACGGTGGAAGTTCAGTTTTGGGCTGTTGAAATGTGGAATTTTGCATTTTTTCTCCTGCCTAATATTCTCTGAATCTACACTCCGACCGAAAAAACCAGGTTTTTACCAAATATGCGGGTAGTGAAGTATTTCCGTGAAAAACCCGGTTTCGGAACCGCCATCATAAGTCCTACAATCAACAATCAACGGTCAACGGTCAACAGTTAACAGTCAACAATTAACTAACTTTTAAGCAACTCCTGGATCGGCTTGCTAATCCAATTGAAACCAACTTTTAGTTGATGGTCAAATGTTGGCATCCGATAGAGATAAGCTAAGCGGCGAGCAATGTGGGCTAGTTGTCCGTCGAGTTTAATTCCTAAACCGGCGAGGGTGGCGTTGTCAATTCCTAATGTCATCATTTCTCCTAGCGGCTGATAGCGGAAAGGAAGTAATGGGCGGCCGGTGAGGGATGCCCAAATGTTCCAAGCGGTGTAGTCAGCTTGCTGGAAGGCTGTTTGGGCTGTTCCGGGGACTTTTTGACCAGTTGCATCGTGACATTCAGCTAAGTCTCCCAAGGCAAATATGTCTGGATGGTCGATAATTTGCATTGTCGGATTGACTGTTAATTGACCGCGGCGGTTTTGTTTGAGGGGTAGCGATCGCACTGCTTGACTAACTTGAGTTCCTACTGTCCACAGCACTATGTCTACGGGGAGAACATCTAATTGTCCTTTGTAAAGTAAGGATATTGTGTCCGCTTCGATCGCCTCTACTTCTGTTTCTAAGTCGATCCACACTTTCCGTTTGTCTAAAGCTTTGGTGGCTGCTTCGCGGTTAAACTCCGGTGATGTCCGCAGAATCATGTCGGCTTGCTCAACTAACCGCACGCGACCTTTGTCTCCGAGTCGATCGGCTAATTTACAAGCTAATTCTACTCCCGAATAACCGGCGCCAACGATCGCAACCCGAATTTTGTCGGTGTTGCTGGCTTCTAAAAACCGCAGTCTTTCTTCCAAGCGGTAGGCGTCGTCGAGAGTGCGGAACGAGTAAGCGTATTCAACCGCACCCTTGACCATATCTAGAGGGGTTTCGCCACCTAAAGCTAAAACGAGGCGATCGCACGGAATTTCTGGCCCGTCGTGTAACTGCACTCGTTTTCCCTCGACATCGATGCCGGAGACAGTGCCTTGACAAAAGCGCACGCCTGTATTTTCCAATAGTTCGGCAAATGGTGGAGCAATTTCCCAGGTTTGGAGTTCGCCGGTCAGGAGTTCGTACAGCAGGGGAACGAACAAAAATCGATCGCGGCGGTCAACGAGAACTATTTCGGGTTTTTCGATTTTGGAGAAGGGTAACTGACTCAAGCGCAGGGCTGTGTAGAGTCCGCCGAAGCCTCCGCCGAGAATGCAAATCCGGGGTTGTTGTTGAGTCATGGTGTTTTTTTTGAGGGGCGATCGGTAACAAGGCAACTTATCTTATTGTAACGAGAGTGAGGGAGTGGGGAAGGGGGGAGTGGGAGACTGGGAGACTGGGAAAATGGGAAAATCTTCCCTCTTTCCCTCGAACCTCAACATCCATCTGTTAAATCCGTTAAACTCACGCCCCGAGCACCATTCTCCATAAGCTTTTTATGGGCGGGCAGGATGCCCACCCCACAAGAAAATGCACTTGTTGTGGAACAGGCCGGAAAGCCTGTTCTTGAGAATGGTGCTCGGGGCGTGAGTTAAATCCATTAAATCCATTAGACAAGGCGTTTCCGAACAGTTTTCTCTATCTCTAGCCTTGATTAGCTTTACCTATTACCCGCCCTCAAATTTTCTGAATGTTCGCAGAACTAATTTTGTACTATATTAGTTTATAACGAATTATTTCGCACATTAAATTCACTTTTTATAGGGTCATCTACTCTACCACTTGCCCCCGCACTCACAAGTGAAAAAAAACCATGCAAATTTCCTCCAATTCTTCTAAAATTAAGAACGGCGAGCACAGTAACGAAGACGGCCAATCTTTGTTAAAAAGCGAAGAACGATATAAAAATTTAGTAGCTAATATTCCCGGTGCTGTATACCGCTGTACCTGCGACTGTACGGGTCCCGACGGCGCATTAACACGGACAATGGCGTTTTTGAGCGAGGCTGTTCAAGAAATATCAGGCTATCCATCTTCTGATTTTATCAACGATCGCGTCCGTTCTTTTGCCAGCATTATCCATCCTCAAGACCGCAAAAACGTGGATGCTACTGTCAAAAAAAGTGTAGCAACCAGAACTCCGTACATCCTTGAATACCGGATTGTCCGGGCTGACGGCGAAATTAGCTGGGTTTACGAAAAAGGCAAAGCTGTTTGCTGCGAGGCGGAAGAGGCTAGAGGAAAACAAGAAGGACAAGGGGAAATTGAGGGCTTTTTGTCGGCTGTGGTTTCGCCGGTATCGCCGATCGCAAATTCTCTGTGTCGGGTTGTTTATCTCGACGGAGTAATTTTGGATATTACTGAACGAAAGCGAGCTGAGGAAAACCTGCGAAACACTCAAGATTTTCTCAATGCGGTACTCCAAAATCTGCCGATTAGCGTCTTTATTAAAGATGCTGTAGAGCAAAAATTTATTTATTGGAATACTGCTAGCGAAGAATTGTTTGGCTATTCCAGGGATGAAGTGCTCTTAAACAATGCTGCTGACTTGTTGAAGTCAGAGGAGGCAAATTACTTGCAAGCACAAGATTTAGAAGTCCTTGCAACGAGAAAAGGCGTCGATTTGCCAGAAGAAACTATCCAACTTCCACACAGGGGAAAGCGGATTTTGCACACGAAAAAAGTTCCTTTGTTTGACGATTCGGGCGCGCCTAAGTACATTCTGGGTATTGCTGAAGATATTACGGAAAGCAAAAAAAATGAAACAGAATTGTCGCGGTTGGCTATTGTGGCTCAAAAAACGCAAAATGGTGTGATTATTACTGATGCTCAAGGCTGCATTGAATGGGTGAATGAAGGATTTACTCGGATTAGTGGTTACGTGCTAGCAGAAATGCAGGGAAAAAAACCGGGTGATGTACTGCAAGGCCCTCAAACAGACCCGCTAACTATTGCTCAACTGCGATCGGCTTTAGCTGCAGGCGTGCCGTTTAATCAAGAAATTTACAATTACAGCAAGGAGGGAAAGGGTTATTGGGTGGCGCTTTCGATCGCCCCAATTTATCAAGAAAATGGGGAACTCGAAGGTTTTATTGCGGTGCAAACTGATATTACGGATCGCAAGCAAGCAGAGGAAAGACTGAGGGAGAGGGAGAATTATTACCGCTGCATTGTCGAGACGGCTTCGGAGGGCGTTTGGATGTTTGACAGCGAAAGTATCACGACTTTTGCTAACTCTCGGATGGGCGAAATGCTGGGGTATACTGTGGAGGAAATGCTGGGGCGATCGCTATTTGAGTTTATTGACGGAGAATCTAGGAAAATAGCAGAAAGTTACGTGCAGCGCAGGCGGCAAGGCATTCGCGAACGCCACGATTTTAAGTTTACTCGGAAAGACGGATCTCACTTGTGGGCGATCGTGTCGGCGACGCCGATGTTCGACGCTGAGGGCAAATTTTCCGGGGTTTTGCGGATGATTACTGATATTAGCGATCGCAAGCAAGCAGAAGCAGAATTGCGCCAAACTCTCCAAGAGTTGGAATTTGAAAAATTTGCTTTGGATCAATCGGCAATTGTCTCAAATACCGACGAATTCGGCGCAATTACCTATGTCAACGATCAATTTTGCGAACAATTTAAATATTACCGAGAAGAACTGATTGGCAAAACCCACAGACTTGTCAATTCTGGCTATCACCCAGCAGATTTTTTCAAGCAGCTTTGGTCAACCATCCGCCAAGGAAAGGTTTGGCGGGGAGAAATGAAAAATCAAGCTAAAGACGGCACATTATTCTGGTTGGATACTACCATTGTACCTTTCTTAAATGCCAGCGGAGAACCCCATCAATATGTAGCAATTCGCAAAGATATTACCGATCGCAAATACGCAGAAGAAGCGGTGCGGCTTTCCGAAAGTCAATTGAGGACTAAAAATCAAGAATTGGCCAAAGCCCTACGGGACGTGCATAAAACTCAAAGCATGATGGTTCAAAATGAAAAAATGGTAAGTTTGGGGCAATTAGTCGCTGGGGTAGCTCACGAAATTAACAATCCAGTTAGCTTTATTTACGGCAACGTCATGCACGCTGACGATTACTTTAAAGACTTGCTAAAAATGCTCCAACTTTACCAGCAGGAATACCCGCACCCAACACCGGCAATTCAACAAGAAATAGATGATGTCGATTTAAATTTTCTGCTCAAAGATTTGCCGAACCTGTTAAATTCGATGAAAATGGGAGCAGAGCGAATTCGCCAAATTGTGCTGTCACTGAAGAATTTCTCGCGATTAGATGAAGCCGAACAAAAGCAGGTGGATATTCACGAAGGGATTGAAAGCACTTTGTTGATTTTGCAGCACAGGTTGAAAGAAACGGCAGGACATCCAAAAATTACGCTGGTCAAAGAGTTCGGAAATTTGCCACCCGTACAGTGTTATGCAGGACAGTTGAATCAGGTATTCATGAATATTATTGGCAATGCAATTGATGCTTTGGAAGAGGCAATGGAAACTGGACAGTGGGCAGAGGGACAACTGGCGCCTATTCCTTATTGTCCTTCGCCGACGCTGCGGATTTGTACGGATGTAAAATATGAACAGGATGCTTTGATGCAAGCAGATTCTGCTGTTTTTGATGATTCAATGCGGCATCCTTCTCATATTGTGATTCGGATTGCTGACAACGGGCCGGGGATTCCGATAGATGTTCACAAAAGGCTGTTCGATCCGTTTTTTACTACCAAAGAACCTGGCAAAGGTACTGGTTTGGGGCTGTCTATCAGCTATCAAATTGTGGTGGAAAAACACGGCGGGCTGCTTAAGTGCGATTCTGCACCGGGTCAAGGCACGGAATTTGCGATCGAGATTCCTGTAAAAAAAATAGTTAGTTAGGTAGGTGCGCCCATACGCACCCTACAGCTACTAAGTAAGGTGCAATTCCTGCAATAGTTCATCCCCAATTTAGGAAGTTATCAAATGAATTACAACGTAATTTATGACGGCAATTGCAATCTCTGCGTTACCTTGGTACAGTTACTAGAAACCTTAGACCAAGGCAAGCGGTTTGAGTATATTCCCATGCAAGATTTAGAGCAATTAAATCGCTTTGGGATTACGTCTCAAGACTGCGAAATGGGGATGATTTTGATAGATGGCAACACCCCGGAACGGCGCTGGCAGGGCAGCGATGCGGCGGAGGAAATCGGGCGGATATTGCCGGGAGGCGAGGTGTTTGTGGCTGCTTACCGGGCAATGCCGGGGATGAAGTGGATGGGCGATCGCGTGTACGAACAAGTCCGCGATAACCGCTATACTTTGTTTGGCAAGCGATCGACTACTTACAAATCTGTTTATCCCGTTGGCTGTAGGTCGATCGACAATTGCGATAGTTTGAAATAACTCACACTCAAGCACCATTGTCAAGAACAGGCATGATGCCTGTTCCACAAAAATTAAATTTTATTGTGGGCCGTTGCTCAGACGCCACCTCTAAAGGGATTATTAGAAATGGTGCCAGATCATTGATATCAATATACTTAGGATGTGGGGTCAAATCCCTGCTACAATCCCTGGAACTTAACTATTAAACAAACCGAATATCTCGCGGCAAAAGTGTTTGAGCTTTTCGGCAGACTCCGGAGCGGGTTCGGTTGCACCGACAAAACCCCAATTGTCAACGGTAGAAAAGTGCCACTGCTGACCAGTATGATCGTAACCAGCCGCCTCAACCCCGATCGCCCGCCGATATCCTTCCACCGGATCTTGGTAAAATCGGATTTGAATCAAAATGCTGCGGCTTTGCAGCAAGCGACTTCTACCGGGAAAATGGAAGCCAATGTCGATCGAATCTGGATCTACAAGTTCTCTGGTATCCTGGTCATTCATCCAAGGTTTCAAATCGACTTTTGTATCCGGGAATTCGGACTTGAATAAATTAACAACCGCAGCAATTTTGCTGGCAACTTCTATATTTTTGGCTTGTTCGGCAGCGTTCACGCGAAAAACTCCTATCAAATACAGTTATTACAGGATTTAGCTAACAATGTAACTGCATACTGCCTGCTTTAAACAGTGAACTGTGGACTATTTGATAGATACTTAGGAATTGACAAATTTCCAAGTCTGTGTTAAGCACAAGTCATACCATTTGAGATTTTAGATTTTAGATTAAACAATTGGCAATGACTGATTCGGTAAGGGTGGTGAATAAATTTTATCAAAGCGGCAGGGCGATCGCAAATTCCGTCCCTTCTCCCACCACAGACTCACAACTTAAACAGCCTCCGTGAGTTTCTGCCACAATTTGCCGACTGATAGATAAACCTAACCCCGTACCTTTGCCGACTCCTTTTGTAGTAAATAAATTGTCAAATATTCGCGATATAACTTCTTCCCGAATTCCCGTGCCATTATCTCTCATCTTAATTACAACAGTTTGATTTTCATCATCAATCTCAGTTTTGATAGTGATCGTATTAGGATCGAGTTCAATCTGTGCAAAACTCCGACCTTTATTTGATTCATCAAAACAGTCGATCGCATTCGCCAAAACATTCATAAAAACCTGATTCAACTGTCCCAAATAACACTTTACTTTGGGGATATTTCCATAGTTCTTAACTACTTTAATTGCGGGACGCTCTTGATTTCCTTTCAATCGATGCTGTAAAATCATTAAAGTGCTGTCAATTCCTTCATGGATATTTGCAGACACTTTGTGGCTGGTATCGGCACGAGAAAAAGTGCGGAGAGATGTGCTAATGTTACGAATGCGATCGCACCCAACTTTCATCGACGACAGCATTTTTGGTAAATCTTGTATAAGATACTCTAAATCGATATCCTCAGCATCCTGTTCGATTTTTGAGCTAGGAGCGAGCACTTCTTCCTGATACAATTGCAAATGACTAATTAAATCAGCAACAGCAGCCGTAGCTTCGTTAATATTCCCCGCAATAAAACCGACTGGATTGTTAATTTCATGAGCGACACCTGCAACTAAATTGCCCAGGGAAGACATTTTTTCACCTTGAATTAGTTGGAGTTGCGCTTGTTGCAGTTCGGAAAAAGATTTTTCTAACTGTTGAGATTTTTCTTGCTCGCGTGCGTACAAACGAGCATTCTCTATCGCAATAGCAACTTGGGAAACTAATACTTTTAAAACTTCTACCCTGTCTGTGGTAAAAGCTCCGGCTGCCAACTTATTTTCCAAGTAAATAATCCCTTGCAGATTGGATTGATAAATAATTGGCAAGCACAGTATTGATTTAATTTGAAATTCTCTAATGTACGCATCTGCCTTAAAAAGTTCGGCAAAAGTCGCATCCTGCAATACCAGAGGTTTTTGGCTACGGCAAACATAGTTAATGACAGAAACAGGCAACTCTTGACTGTTTTCAAATGGCATAGATTGTAAAACAGTCGCCGTGCTATATGTAGAATTTCCTACAGCTTCGATGCAAAGTCGATCGTCTTTCAGAAGCAGCAGCACGACTTTTTGAGCCGCGGCATTTTCTAAAATAATTTTGATTAATTTTGTCAACAATTTTTCTAGAACAATTTCACTGTTAATCGCTTGCGCCGACTTAATAAAACTAGCCAAGTCTAAGAAATCGCCTAAACTACTACTGGTAGTGCTTCCAGTGGTAGTGGGAGTGAGATGGAGGGTTGGGGTTTGAATTGTGCGCGTCTGTGCTG
Organism: Microcoleus sp. LAD1_D5; assembly: GCF_036702115.1. NCBI lineage: Bacteria > Bacillati > Cyanobacteriota > Cyanophyceae > Oscillatoriales > Microcoleaceae > Microcoleus > Microcoleus sp. LAD1_D5. Next base: position 39,612 of record NZ_JAUBSA010000044.1, read on the forward strand.
CTAAGAAAGGATGTGTTGACTCTAAGTCTTTAACTTTTGCGACAGCTCCCCAACAGATGTAGCCGTAATAAGCTTTAGTCAGATATGCTTGAGAAACTATCTCTTTACCCAAAGCTTGATAGAATTCTCCTGCTAATTCATAGGCTAATGCTTCCTCTTGAATGTAACCGTTATTGGCTGCTCCATCAATTGCGCGATCGTACAAATCCATTGCTTGGCTATTTTGCCCCAACACTCGCGCTTTTTCTGCTGCTACCAAGTCGTATTTGTGTTGATAATTCATCGGAGCATGAACTGCCCATTTTTTCATCTTTTTTTGGAAATGTACCACTTTTTTTAGATATTGCTTTTGCTCTCCTTTGCCAGTTGTGGCATACAAAGCGAGGAGACTGAGAGAGTAGTAAAAATTATTCACGGAAACTACATAAAGTCCGGCTGCGGCTTCTTCATATTTTTCAAAAAGTCTTGAATTTTCTAACGCTTGTAAGTAGTTTCGGAAGAGAAAATTAAGCATAGCTTTGGCATTATAAACCAAACAAACTACCATAAAGCTTTTAGCTTCTATTAAAGCGGGGAGCGTTTTTAATTCATTGAAGCTCTCGCCGACTAAATAGCATGGTTCGACAGTTTTGCCACACAAATTGAGGGCGGTCTGTCTCTCTACACTTATATACTGTACAGCCATTTCTAGTTGAGATTGCTGCATTAGTTTCAGATACTTACCTGTCTCCTCTTCAACCTGAGCGAGAGGCTCTCCCATCCACAGCTTATAAGTACAATATATATTAATAGAATAAGCTGCATATTCCAACTCTCCCGTTTCCATGCCGGTTTGAAAACCTTCCTTGATATCGCCTAATCCTGAGTTAAGATCGGTTTTCCATTGTTGAATAAAAGAACCAAAGACTGCATAAACTCTACTTTTGATTGAACGGGATGGAAATTTGTCTAACATCCTAACTGCCAGTTGACCGAATTGGTATGCCAAACTAATGTCCCCTACCTTGTACATAACTACGCCATAAAAAACGTAGGCAATACTCGCGTAAGGCGAATTACCATATTTAATGCACAGCTTGACCATCCGAAATGCCAGCAGCGGTACCAGTCGGGGCTTAGCCTGAATAGCAGTGCTGAGAATCCCTGATAAAATCCGCATGGCTGCTTGTTTGTCGGGCTCAATCATTTCTGGCAAGTTAGCTAAATCCTCAATTCGTTTCAATCGCAAGCTCAGTTTTGTATTAATCAGTCCCGCCACAATATTTAGCGCGTTGGGGTTTTGAGGAAAAGAAATGCCTAACAGTTTCAGCACTTCCAGTCCTGTATTTAGTGATTCTACAAGTCTATTTTGAGCATTGTAAGACTGGATTTGTAGTTCATAAACATTCACTTTTTCCAGTAAGTTTTTAGATTGTTGCAGTACAATATCAACTAGGTTTTTTGAATTTTCATAGTTGACGTTTAAGTATTCAGCTTCTGCTGTTGACTCGTAAATTGCTAACGTTAAGTCATATTGAATTTGCCAACAATCCGGTGGCAATAATTCCATAGCAACCCGCAAATACCTAACAGCACCTTCATAAGCCGCCGCCGCTTTGGCCTTGCGTCCAGCAGTTAAATTTAATTGGGCTAACTGCGTCTTTTCTGCTGGTTGGCTAATCGTGTCAATTCCCACATTCAATTGATTGACGATATCAAAGATGTTTTCTTCTAGCTGGTCAGGTGGAGTATTCTGTAACAGTAATTGACCGATTTTCAAATGGGTGGATTGCTTTTGGTTTTCAGGAATTAACGAATATGCGGCTTGCTGGACGCGATCGTGCAAAAATTTGTATCCCACCCGTGACGTGTCAAAAGTTAGATTAACCGCTTCTCCTTGCGTAAATAGTAAAGGAATACGATAAGCATCACTCAATGGCAGAATTAACCCTGCTTGCAAAGCTGAATAAAGTTCAGTGGCTGTAGTATTAGCTGACTCTTCGCTGACAAGTGACAGCACATCTAGAGCAAATTTATCTCCCACACAAGCTGCTAGCTTCAACACTTTTTGCGTAGCGGCGGGCAGCTTTTCAATGCGACTGGCTACCAGTTCCACCACACTTTTATCGGTAATCCCAATGGCTTGGATTTCATCGATACTCCAATACCACTCGCCTTTACTTACCTCATTTGTAAGGGGATTAAAGTCAAATTTTAAAAGATAGTCTTGATAAAGTGCTTGGAGTAATTGCGTCAAGAAAAAAGGATTGCCCCCCGTTTTATTCCAGATTAACTCTGCTAAATTTGTTACTTTTTCTGTGCAACTGTTGAGTGTTTCAGCGACTAATTCAGTCACATTTGCTAAATCCAGCGGTTGCAGCACGATATTGTTGACAATTGTACCAGTTTTTTCAATCTCTTCTACAATCTGAATTAACGGATGAGTCGGACTAACTTCATTGTCTCGATAAGCACCGATTAGCAACAAATATTGCTGGTCAGGGTCACTTATCAGTATTTGCATCAACTTTAATGTTGCTGAATCAGCCCACTGCAAATCGTCTAAAAAGATAACTAGGGGGTGTTCTTTTCGCGCGAAAACGCGAATAAATTCTTTGAATACCCGATTGAAGCGATTTTGTGCTTCTGTCGGGCTGACTTCCGGCACTTCTGGCTGTTTGCCGATGATTAATTCAACTTCTGGAATTACGTCGGCAATTACTTTGCCGTCTGTTCCCAATGCTGTTAATATTTGAGTCCGCCATATTTCTAATGAAGCGGAACTTTCTGTTAGCAATTGCTGCAGCAAGGAGTTAAATGCTTGGATTAATGAGGCATAAGGAATGTTGCGTTTGAATTGGTCAAATTTACCGCTAATGAAGTAACCTTTTGACCGGGTAATGGGTTTGCTAACTTCGTTGACTACGGCTGATTTACCGATGCCTGAGTAGCCTGATACTAGCATTAATTCGCTGGTTGCTGAGGGGGGCGGGTTTTGTTCTAAGGTTGTTGGTTTTTCTAAGACATTCTTGGCTAAACCCGCCCCAACACGTTCAAATGCTGCTAGCAATTCATTAACCTGATTTTCCCGACCGTACAATTTTTGGGGGATTAACAATTGGCTGAGAATATCTAAGCGTCCGGGGATGAAGTTGGCAATTTTTCCGGTTGTTTCTAACTGATACACACAAATTTCTAAGTCTGCTAACAATCCGGCTGCACTTTGATATCTATCTTCGGCATTTTTTGCCATCAATTTCATCACTATCTCTGAGATGGCGTCCGGTATTTCTGAATTGATTTGATGGGGATATATTGGTTGAACTGCGATGTGGCTGTAAACTATTTCTAAGGGATCGCTGCTTTGAAAAGGCAGTTTACCTGTCAGCATTTCATACAAGGTAATTCCGAGGGAATAAAAGTCGGTGCGGTAGTCGAGGGTGCGATTCATTCTCCCGGTTTGTTCGGGTGACATATAGGCTAATGTGCCTTCGACTGAGTTGGGATTGTTAAATTGCGGGTTTTCTTTGTTCAGTTTTGTGGCAATGCCGAAGTCGGTGAGTTTTACTTTTTTTGTTTGCGAGTTAATTATGATGTTGCTGGGTTTGATGTCTTTGTGGATAATGTGCTGAAAATGCAGGTAGTGTAAGGCTTTGACTATTTGGATGGCGATATTTAAATTTGCTCGCGGGCTCAATGTCTCTCTTTCGAGCAGTTTTGCGAGGGATTCGCCACCAAAGTCTTCTAAAACCAGTCCTAATCGGTGGTCAAATGTTTCGAGACTGATGGCTTTGACGATTTGTTCGCTGTCTAAATTTTTGCGGATTTGATATTCGTGTTTGAGTCTGGTAATGGCTTGGAGTGTGGGATATTCGGCTTTGAGGACTTTCAGAATTGCTGCGAGTCCGTCTGTCGGTGCTTGTCCGCGATAGATTATTGTTTCGACGCCTTCGTGCAGAGTAAAATCAATTTGGTATTTTGATAAGGTTAACATAACTTAACTTAAACTTAGGAGATATAATTATCATTATCTTAACACTACTTTATCTGGAGTTGATGTGATTCAGAGCGTGTATTTTGCGATCTCCAATAACACGGAACATACACTAAGGGAAAACGTGGCAGCGATCGTGGGTGTCAACAAACATCTTAAATGTAATCTCGGTCTTGTTTGTGAGTCCCCAATGCTTGCGCTCCCTCCTAAAAAATGGGGGGGTTGGAGCGGACGCACTCCGCCTTACGCAGGAGGATTGGAGCGGACGCACTCCCGCTTTTTAACGGGATTTGGGGCAGGGGTTTTCAATCGCTGACCACGGTAACTTCACAGATAGTAGAAATTGATGTGGGTTCCGGCAAAATACGCACGCGGGCAAATTTTAAACCACTGACTCCTTGCAGTGATTCCACTATGCCAGTCTGAATTTTTGGCTCTACCCAACCTTCGCGAGACAAATAGCGCAAGTATTGTTGGTACTCTTCCCATTCGTCTTCGGCTGAATAAACTACCGTTAACATTCCTGGCTGGGTAATTCGCTCTTGTACGTCTTTGTCCACGGCTTTTTCGATCCGCTTTTTGACTAGTTCGTAGCGGATGTCGCGAGTGCCTTTTACGTCAAACATTTTTTCGGTGTTTTCGTTGTGAAAAATGTCGATCGTGGTATTCTGCACTAAGACTAAATGTGCGAGTTCCATATTAATTTGAGACTCGGCTTTGAGGCGAAAAACTGTGCGGCCGCAGTCGCAAATTGCTCGCAGTTGTTCGTACCGCAAACTGTGCAGGTGAAACTGGCTGAATTTGGGGTCGATCGACTTTCCTACATAAATCATGTGATCCATGCCGTCAGTGCATTCAATGTCGCAGTAGTGGGGGAGGATTTGCTGCATTTTTTCTTGCCAGCGAGCCCAGGTTTCTTGGAGTTTCATGCCGATTAGGTGCAGCATTTGGTCGTAGCGAGTGCGATCGCTATAAACGCAGTTGTGTTCGTTTTCACAGGCTGCTCGGTAAGCTTCAACGGCTGCCTGAACCCTGGGGTGGCACTGCACAAAATAGTCAAAATACACTTCTAAATGCTCGTTTAAATACTCGGCTGCTCGCACCTCCATATCGACTGTTACTTTTTGTTTTAAATGCTGGATGTAGTCGAGCAAGTCGAGCCGCAGTTGCTCGCCGAGGTGGGTAGTTTGTGTTTGGCAAACGGCATCAGCTATGACTAAACCTAAGCGGAATTGTTCGAGCAAATCAGTTTGAATGGCTCGGTTTCTTTCGTCGCTTGAACCGCGAATGTCCGAAATTCCGTACAGCGGATGAACGTCAGCAAATACGATTGTTTCTGGAGGCAGTCCCCAACTTCGCCTTTCTGCTTCTTGGGCGAACCGCCACTCGACTGCGGGGTGGATGTTGTGAATGTGGGTAAACCGCTCCTGGATGGCTTGCCGGAGGGCTGCAATGAAGGCGGGAATGAGTTCTTGGGCGTGTTGAGCGTCAATGCCGTTGAAGTGGTTGGGCCGATCGCACAACAGCCCCACGACACCCAAAATCCGCTGCCCGCACCCCTCACGGGTGACGGATTTGACTACCAGTGGCACCAGCAGCATCGATCGAGTTCCCATTCTCCGCAAAGTTCGATCGCACTCGGTTTCGCACTCCCTACGCAAGTCTGGCACGTTCCAAACTTGATTTGCTGCTGTGGCCTTCAACAAATGAGAAGCTTCTAGGGAGTGCATTGAATAAAGAATCGGCTGCAAATGTTGGCCATCTTTTGCAACTAATAGCTGTACCTGATCGCCGTCTGGCCGCAGCAACAAAGTGCCGTCAGTATTGAATAGCGATCGCAAACACAGATCGATTCTCTCAAATTTGTCAGGTCGCAGCATCGAATCTTGATCGATCAATAACTGAGTCAGACGGCGAATTTGCTCCTGCACGGTGACATCAAAACCTTCTAGCAGCAGCAAACCTTCTACGCGGTAATTATCCAACTGCAATCGATCGGCTAACTTTTCCAGTTGATTCGGCTGCATCAGCCAAGCTTCCCGTTCCGCAACAGGCATTAATTTTAAAGGAACATCCGCAAATTCATCTATTTTTGAGTCAATCCGAGTAATTTTTAACTGTTCCGAACCGATCCAAAATTCAATAAATCTGGGTTCTCGGTGTTTGGGGTTTTTTACACTCGCCGTGACAGGTTCGTCTAGCACCCGCAAACCGTCGATGTCAATTTGATAATATTGCTTAAATACCCAGTGCAAAAGGTGGCGACGGTACAATTGTTCTGCTGTTTTGCCGCCCCAATCCTCGAACAGTTCCAGCAGAGTGAGGTGGGTTTCGGCAAACCAACCGTTGGTAGATTGAGTTGCCAAAGACGTTTCCTCCCAATCGGCCAAGCGACAAAATGCCGCGTTAGCATAACGCAGGGCAAAAGTTCCCGGTTCCACTACTGCGATTAAAACGCGGCGATCGCCAAGAAATTGAAACAGTCGCTTTAAATCTTGTTTCCACGTTTTCAAGGGTTCCATTTCAGCAGATTGACTAGGTACTTGGCCGGCCAAAGCTTCCAGTAGCTGTTCTATACTTGGTTCGCTGGGCAGATTGTTACTGTCTTGCTTTGTTGGGACGATATCTGTCGCTGGCTGTGATTTTACGGAGTTGTTGTTTTGATGGGAAGACGATTTAGGAGTAGACATGAGTAAAACACCTGAAAGCAGTGGATTTTGCCAAAGAATGTCAGCGATCGGCGATTATGGCTTTGTAAAGAGCTTAGATCCTGTTTGTAAAGTTTGTGTATGGGTATCGGAAACTGGGTGTTTTCTCGGACGATGGGCCCAGGGACTTTTACTTTTATTCACAAACAACCTCTCAGTCTCGACGTTATAGGTGATATTAACGTGTTACCGCCTGGGGGGTAACACCCATTATAAGCGGTAGACAGTAGCGGATAGTGTCAGCAACTAATGCTATTTGACTCAGAGGCGAGATCTATAGCAGGTTTGAGTTGAATGAAGCACAGCCCTGGTAATTGGGAATTGGGAATTGGGAATTGGTAACTTATACGCTCGCGTAGCCCAAGTATTGGTAATTGGTAATTGGCTATCAGCCAGCACGCTGCTTGTCCTTAATTTAGGAAATAAAAGTTGTGGCAAAAATCCAAACATACTTGCTATTGAACAAGCAAATAATTAAAATGTATAATACAGCTAACAGCATTTTGGAAAAGACATAGTTATGGCTATAACGATTAACAACCTCATCGTCGATGTGACGGGATTTCCTGTATTTGCTGGGGGCGGTCCACGTCTTTTGGCATTCGCTACACCAGATGAGATTGACGTAGCGGATGGAAATTTGTCGTCTTTTCCTTGGGGAGTTTGGGGACTCGATGGCAACGATACTATAGGAGGTTCATCGGATTCCAACGAACGGCTGTTAGGAAATAACGGCAATGATATTATCGGCGGTGGGGGCGGAAATGACATAATTTACGGCGGGAAAGATAACGATCTCCTGGATGGAAATGATGGCAACGACGTAGTTAGGGGCGACGCCGGAAATGACCTTATCTTCGGAGGGTTCGGGAACGATATCCTGCGGGGAGGGCAAGGAGACGACGATTTAGAGGGCAATGACGGCAACGATTTCTTGGTGGGCGATCGGGGAGTTGACGTGCTCACGGGAGGCCCCGGTAGTGACATATTTGTGATCCGAAGCAACGATGAAGCCTTTGGTATAAATGGAGCAGATGTCGTTACCGATTTTAACTTTGACGAGGGCGATCGCATCGGTTTGACGGACGGTTTAACAGAACTAGACCTTTTCTTTGAAGACGACAATTTGATTGCTTACGATAACGACGGAATTATCAACGACATGGTGATTGAAAACATAATTACCGGACAGATTGTGGGGTTAGTTTTAAATACCAACAACTTTGAACTTGTCGGTGCATTTGAACAAGCGAGCCCGTTTGCATTGGCAGTTAACGGTTCTCAATTCCAGTTTTTGGCTTAGTGCCAGGTAGGGGACACGGCACTGCCGTGTCCCTACAGATAGCGGGCAATCAATCTATACGCAACCGTACTTTGCCGAAGTGATATTAAAACAGTTCTCCCTTTAAATATTTGTTAGGCTAATCTAAAAGTAGAAATTCAAACTCTGGGAAAGTATATATGGCCATTGCCACTCACCCCAAATTAACTGCACTCCCCGAACAGCGGTTGATTTTGCCGCTATCAATGACTTGGGAACAGTTCAAAGCTTTGGATTCATTGCTAGAGTACACTCGCAGTGTTCGCTTGTCTTACCTCGACGGATATGTGGAAATTATGACACTTTCGCCGGAACATGAAACCATTAAATGCCTGCTGGCAGGAATGTTAATGACCTTTTTCGTAGAAAAAGATATTAGTTTTAGACCGACGGGTAGCGCTACACTCCAAGGGGAAGCAAAAGGCAGCAGCAAGGAACCAGATTTATCTTACTATTTTGGCGAAGACCGACGGCAGCGAGAAACACCCGATTTGGCGATCGAACTTGTTTTTACTAGCGGAACTATCCACAAGCTGGAATACTACCGCAGATTTAACGTAGCGGAAGTTTGGTTTTGGGAAGACGGAGTATTTTCGATTTACCAACTGAACTCGGAGGGTTACGATCGCGTTTCTCGGAGTATGCTGTTGCCGGATTTGGATCTAGAATTGCTGGGTAGATGCCTGCAAATGTCTGAAGAAAAAGAAGCTTTGAAAGTGTTTCGGGATGCAGTTCGAGCTGGTTAACCTAGAAGATATACAAATAAAATATTGCATAGTAATGCCAGCAATCGCGGAAATATACGAAATGTACGAAATGTCATAAAAATCGCAATCATCTGAAAACATCCAGCGTTTCTGGTTTTCATAAATTTCATTTTAATCTATACTATTCGGAGTATAAAAAATCTTACTCTTCAGCAATCACCTATGAATAGGGGTTATTCGCGCTTTGATTCCTTCACCAGCATCCTAGCAGGAACAGTAACGGTAGCAGGAATAGTTGTTTTTGCAGCAGCACCCGTTATCGCAAAAACTCCTCAAGAAATTGCCAAATTAGCGATTTCTGCCACCGTTCAAATTAATGGAACCACTGGTCTAGGTACAGGATTTATTATTGCTAAACAAGGTACAACCTACACTGTCCTGACAGCTAACCATGTGGTAGATGATACCAAAGCTACCTATACGATTCGCAGTCATAGGGGAAAAGACTATCCAGTAACCCGTAGTGTATTATTACAGAAAGGCCAGAATGCTCCCGATTTAGCAGTCGTAACATTTAACAGTACAGAATCTTATCCAGTTGTAACTTTAGGCGATTCCGAACAAGCGACAGTTGGAACAGAAATTTTTGTGTTTGGTTATCCAAGTCTTCCCGCTAGCAGAAAAGACCAACCCGATCGCAATTTTGAGTTTTCACCCGGCTATGTTACCAGCCGTCTCCCGACTCATTCAGACGGCTATACTTTGCGCTACAATGCTGTCACGAAAGGGGGCATGAGTGGAGGGCCTGTATTTGATGGAGAAGGGCGTGTAGTTGGGATTCACGGAGAGGGCGATCGCGATGACGATACAAGAGTCACTGACGGAAAAGTTATGACAGGTTTAGCGTTTACTAAAACCGGGTTTAATTCTGCGATTCCTATTAACACTTTTATAGCTAAATTGTCGGATGCAGGTTTAAATCGTTCTGCTATTTTGGTGAATACTTCCACCGCCACTAACGCACCTCTGAAACTGAACAATCCCCAAGATGCTAAGACTTATTACGTTCGCGGTTTAAGTCGGTTTGACAAGGGAGATTTGTCAGGGGCTGTTGCCGATTTTAACCAAGCAATTCAAACTCAATCTGATTACGCGGAAGCTTATTTCTATCGAGCCCTCGCTTATTCCGATTTGAGACAAATGCCCAAGAGTATCGCTGATTATAGCAAGGCGATCGCCCTAAATGCCGTTTATGTTGACGCTTACTACAATCGGGGGCTGGTTTTGTCAGCAATGGGAGATAAACCGGGGGCGATCGCAGATTATACTCAAGTCATCCGCTTGGATAGAAACTTTGCAGCAGCTTACAACAACCGAGGATTAGCATTTTCGGACTTAGGCGATCAAAAAGGGGCGATCGACGATTTCAATCAAGCCCTGCAAATTAATCCGGGTCGCGCCAACACTTATTTTAACAGAGGATTAGCGCTGTTTCGCATCAATAACGATCGCTCTGCCTTAGCTGATTACACTCAAGCAATTCAACTCAATCCCAGTTATGCAAAGGCTTTTGCTAACCGAGGAATTACGTTAGTGAGAATGGGAGATACAAAAGGGGCGATCGCAGATTTGCAGCAAGCTGCTCGTTTATTTAGGGCTCAAGGAATGAATGCAGATGCTCAAAAAGCATTAGATTTGATTGGTCAATTGCAAAAGTCAAATTGATTTGATCTTGTGTACCTGTCGCAATATTCCGGTACTCCAAAATTAGAAATATTTCGCCAGTCCGGCATTCGCAATAGTCCGACAGTCCGGCAGGGGTTTAAACCCCTGCCTCAAAGCTGAAGTCCTCTAAAGAGGACTAATATCAAATCCGATTAATTGCACAGAATATTTGTAGGGAAACGGCACTGCCGTGTCCGTATCCGCCGTAGGGAAACTATCGAAATAAATACAGAAAGAGCACACAGCACTGCTGTGTCCCTACCGAATATCTGTATTACGCTCCGTCGCTCGGCATGTCAGTCCTTTTCAAAGGACTTTCGCTATGAGACGGGGGTTTAAACCCCCGTCGGACTCGACAACAAACACGAGAATTAATATTACTCTTCCCCTAAAACCTCACCGTCACCAAAATCACCCGCCGAGGCTGATCTTCCGCTTCAACCGTAAACTCAACACGCCCAAAACCTCTGGGCCCCGGTTCAACTAAATCATAGCGAGATGTCACCGTACCGGCGGCTGTATCGTATTGAGCAAAAACAGCACCAGGATTCCTCCCAGCAGACGCATCCGCATCTCCTCCCCAAGAACCCCAATCATCCAATCGCGATCGAGTTGGCAATACAGAAGCCGCGATTTCTGGAGGTGTTAATCTTTGATCTGCTAAGACTTGTTGAGCATTATGAATAGCGCACATTGTCGGCCCAGAAATTTTGGTATCGCTATATTGATCTTGCCACTTTTGTACAAAGCCAAAGCCAACATTCGGGCCGACTTGATCCTGTCTTTGCTGCCCCCACAGCCGACTGGTATCTGATGCAAAATTAGAACCGCTGCCAGTTACGGCTAATTCGGTTCTTTTGCTGGTAAAATTGCGGTTGACAAATTCTTTATCTGCCGTGCGAATAGCGTTGGCGGCTGCTGGTTCTATTTTACTGCTAACATTAGTATTGCCTTGTACGATTGGTGAGAGAACGCCGGGGATGGGCTGTGCTCCACAATATTTTTGAATGCCGTTGAAAACGCGATCGGCTGATAAGGCACTAATCGGAAATTCTAGGGAATAAGCCTCGGCCGGTTTGGGGAAAAAGATGCCGGATGTTGCGGAAGCAGTAAAAGAAGCCCCACCCCATATGACGATCCGGTTAAATTGACGGCGGCTAATACTCATAATTTATCTACTCCCTGGAGAGCCTGCCCCTGGTATAATATGGAATGAGAAAAAGTAGTAGGGTGTAATACCTTCACTACAATTTGTTGCTCTGGAACAAGTGATATCAATAGCTAGACTTTTACCATTACTAACATCTACCAGCATCGTATTGACCCTTCCCTCCTTTCCTACTTGGGGCTTGCTGAATAAGCCTAAAACCCTTACCTCAAAAGACTTTGACTCGCGTTCGGCGTTGACAACGTGTAAGACTA
>NZ_JAUBSA010000045.1:0-50143 GCF_036702115.1 Microcoleus sp. LAD1_D5
TTCGGTCGTTTGATTTTCCAATACGCTTCATTCAACAACAGCCGTTCTTTGCACTTCTTGTTAGGTGCATGGCCAGTAGTCGGCATCTGGTTTACCGCTTTGGGTATCTCCACGATGGCTTTCAACTTGAACGGTTTCAACTTCAACCAATCGATTATCGACTCTCAAGGTCGTGTGATCAATACTTGGGCTGATGTGATCAACCGCGCTAACTTGGGTATGGAAGTAATGCACGAGCGCAATGCTCACAACTTCCCGCTTGATTTGGCTGCTGGTGAGACAACTCCCGTCGCTTTGGTTGCTCCTTCTATCAATGGCTAAGTTTTAGTCCTCGATAACCAAAAGCGCTCCTAGAAATAGGGGCGCTTTTTGTTTGGGGAAAAATATTTTTAGAGACCTGTTTCTATCCGTTAAATCCCTTAAATCCCTTACCCCCCTTACCTCCGTTGCCTTCCTTCTTGCTTTTTACTTATTTTTTCTTCCTTTATTCTTTAATTTTTTATGATTACTATAGAATATAGCCACTAGGCCGATCGAGATACTGTGACATACTCCACGGGCGAAATCTTATATTATGGTCTAGGATTCCAATAGTCGGATTCAGAATATGTTGGGCTTGCTATAAAGTGTTCGCTAGCAGCAATGCAATTGTGTCAATTCCAGAATCTAACCATAGACAAATGTAGCTGATCAAGAGTCGCTCCTCACCGTCCCAAGCGCTCTATCTGTAAGGAGAATTTGTATTATGAAAGATGGACAAGAAGTACGCCGCGTCTCCACAGCCGTCATTGCCGGTGTTTGCGGGTTGGCTTTACTGACGGGAGGGGGCATTGCCTGGTGGACCGCTAACCGTTCGCCAACCCCCGCAGATACGCCGTCTTCTGCTCAGACTACCGCTCCGCCGCTGTCCCCAAGTCCTGCGGAATCCCCTGTTGTAATTATCCCGGTGCCCCCTCCAACTCCTGTCCCAGCGCCTACTGCTCAGACGCCTAATGCTCAGACGCCTAACGCTCTGGTTCCCAAGTCGCCACAGCCAAAGCCTTTGCAGAAAACCGATGTCCAGATAGTGCAAGTCTACTGGGTTAAAGATGCGAGCGGCAAATTTGAGGGAGTTCCTACGAAAGTAGCTGTCAAACAAGCTGGCCAGCCTGATGCAGCTTTACAAGCTGCTTTTAACAGTTTGTTGGCTGGGCCGAAGGATGGAAATGTTTCTAGCGAAATTCCTAATGGGACAAAACTCAGGGGTTTGAGTGTTCAGAATGACGGAGTTTATGTCGATTTGTCGGCAGAATTTACTTCGGGGGGAGGGAGCAATTCGATGACTGGCCGGTTAGGGCAAGTTATCTATACGGCTACGAGTTTACAACCGAATACCAAGGTTTGGATTTCGGTGGAAGGCAAGCCTTTAGAACTTTTAGGTGGCGAAGGTTTGGAGGTGGCTCAGCCGAGTACCCGCCAAAGTTTTGACAAAAATTTTCCCCTTTAGTAATTATGAGTCATTAGTTAGGAGTGATTAGTCATCGGTCTCCAGGCCGAGAATAGGAATTGATAACTGATGACTCATGACAGAGGATTGAGGACTGAGGACTGGCAACTAATTTTCAGTGCTTCGTAGTTAGGCTAAATGCCCGAAAGTGGAGGGCTTGCTGTTCGATCCGGCTGGCAAGCCGATCGCACACCATATTACACAGCTCAAAAATTAACTCGTCTTGCACCTTATAATAAGCGGAAGTCCCTTCACTCCGGCGAGTGAGGATACCAGCTTGGAGCATGAGTTTTAGGTGCTTAGAAACATTGGCTTGACTCGTTTGAGTAGCTTCCACCAATTCTTGCACGCATTTTTCGCCGTCGCGAAGCAAGTTCAAAATTCGTAAACGCATGGGTTCGCTCAAAATACTGAAATACTCAGCAACTTGTTGCACAACCTCTTGCGGGACAGGCTGGGATGACTTCATCAAACTCACCGGAGAGAAGTGATCGGGAAATATTAGCATTTATTCTGTCCATAACAATAAAGTAATCCTTCAATCCGGATTAATTCGCATCAACACTTGACCGTATTCGACAGGTTCGCCATTTTGAACTAAAATTTCCATCACTTGACCGGACACTTCATCAGCATCGATCTCGTTCATCAGCTTCATCGCTTCTATAATACAGACTGTCTGGCTGACCTTGATGCGATCGCCCACATTGACAAAAGGCGGCTCGTCGGGAGCAGCAGCACGATAAAAGGTTCCTACCATCGGCGAGATAATTGGCACCCATTTCGTATCGACAGAAGCAGTTACCGCAGCAGGTACGGCGACAGGGGCGACGGGTACAGGGACAGCCATATCCGCTGCTAAATTTTGGTCAACAGCAGGAGGTGACGCTAAGGTGGGGCTAGCAACAGCGCCCAACGCGATCGGAGCGACTGTAGCCACGGCAGCAGGGAGCGCAGCATCGGTGTTTGATGAACTTGCCAGACTGCCTTTGCGTACTGTCAGTTCAATATCCCCACTTTTTAAGGTCAGTTCCGAAATGCCAGTTTTGTCTAATACAGTTAGCAGTTCGCAAAGCTGGTTTAAGTCTAGTTGCACAGCAGATTCAAGGGTAATTGAGAATTGAAAATTGAGAATTGAAAATTGAAAATTCAGAATCAGGCGAAGCTAGGAGCATCAACGCCTTTGAAGGCAAAAGGGATAGTTTTTAAGCTGTGAGCAATGAGTATTGAATTTGGACTTCTTTAACTCATAACTCAGAACTAAAAACTAAAAACTCCCTTTTCCTTCCTCGTTTCTACTCTCGGCCGAGGTACTTGTCTTCACGAGTATCAATCCGAATCCGTTCTCCAATGGAAATAAATAGAGGCACCATAACCTGAGCTCCGGTGGAGACGATCGCTGGTTTGCTGCCACCGGTGGCAGTATCTCCTTTGACTCCCGGATCGGTTTGCAACACTTCCAAGACAACAGAGTTGGGCAGTTCCACTTCCAGGATTTGGTCGTTCCACCGAAGGAGGTTGACTTCCATCCCTTCACTGAGGTACTTGACTCGATCGCCTATTTGCTTAGCATTGAGGCGACTCTCCTCGTAAGTTTCCATATCCATAAAGACGAACTCGTCGCCCTCTTTATAGGTATGCTGCATCACACTCTTTTCCAGGTTAGCTTGAGGCATAGTCTCGCCCGCCCGGAAGGTTTGTTCTACTACGTTTCCGGTTTGGACGTTTTTTAATTTTGTCCGCACGAAAGCCGAGCCTTTTCCTGGCTTGACGTGGAGGAATTCGATAACCCGCCACACGCCGTTATTCCATTCAATTGAAACACCTGGTCGAAAGTCGTTACTAGAGATCATATAAATTTTTGCGGGCAATCCCGTCGCCTTGCGGGCACGGGGGAACTACAGTCAGTCGATTTTAGATTTTAGATTTTAGATTTTAGATTTACTCCACAGATGAATTTGGGAGATTGAACCTTGGTCTAAAATTTTGATCTCTCCACGACAGGAGTCTGGGGATTGTATCCGTTTTTGAGCGGGTCAGGTTAAAGCTGCAGTCTAGCTGACGGCATCAAAAAGCAATTGGCATTTTATTTTACCGTTCAAAGGGAGCAAGTGCTGTACTGAAAGCTAAAAACCTCTCAAGGGAAGGAAGTTCGGCAACGAATTGTGTAGGGCATTTAAGGGATAGAAGGCCGACAGCGCTGTGGGAAGATAATAGAGGCAATAAAAGTTAAAGTTATGTTGCATTGGCCTAATTTCTCGATCGATACGTGCAAGCGCTGGGTCAAAACCGTCGCTTTAGCGCTCTTGCTGTTCACTCTCTCTCTGAGTTTCAGTGCAGTCTCCCATGCCAAACGCCCCAGCAGCAGTATGCCTGCAGGGAATGCGATTACGGACGGGCGGGCGCTGCTGCGCTTCGCTTTACCTATTGACAATCAGACTGTGCGAGAGTTGCAAATCAGTCTCGAAGACATTGGCAACCACATACGGTCTAAACGTTGGGGGCCGATTAGCAGTGATGTCAGCAAGGCTTCCAGGATTCTCAACCTTCGGGAATCTGATCTTTTAGAGAGTATTCCCGACGCCAAAAAGCCGGAAGCTGAAACTCTAGTTGCAGGAGTCAAGGAGAAAATTGCTCAACTGGAAAAGGCTGTTGAGGCTAAAGACAAGGAACAAGTGATTGACTTGAAAGCCACAATCCTAGGTTCGCTAGGCGAAATCGAAGAGTTGATGGTGACAAAGTTTCCCTTTGAAGTGCCTGCCAAGTATGCTAATCTGCCTCAACTCAAAGGGCGCGCTACTGTCGCTGTACAAACTGAAAAAGGGGAAATTACTGTTGTGGTTGACGGCTACAGCGCCCCGGTTACGGCTGGTAATTTTGTGGATTTGGTCGATCGAGGTTTTTATGACGGTTTGCCGTTTATTCGATCGGAAGAATCCTACGTTTTGCAAACAGGAGACCCCGAAGGCAAGGAAGTCGGTTTTATTGACCCAGCTACTGGTAAATACCGGAATGTGCCGCTAGAAGTGCTCGTCAGGGACGAAAAAGAACCTATTTACGGGATTACTCTAGAAGATGCGGGGCGTTATCGCGACGAGCCTGTTTTGCCTTTTTCTGCTTTCGGTACAGTGGCCATGGCCCGTACCGAAACTGACCCTGATAGCGCTTCTTCTCAGTTTTTCTTTTTCTTGTTTGAACCTGAACTCACGCCCGCCGGTCTAAATCTGTTGGACGGCCGCTATGCTGTTTTTGGTTACATGATTGAAGGAAAAGAAGTTTTGGAGCAACTGAAGCAGGGAGACAAGATTGTATCTGCTAAGGTAGTTAAAGGAATCGAAAATTTGGTGCGACCTCAAGTTTAATTAATGACGGCGATTGAAATCGCTTTTACACCAAAGTGACGGTGATTTCAATCGCTTTTACACAAACAAAGCCCGCCTGGGCGGGCTAAAAAAATCAATAGCGACTGCAATTGAAATCGTTTCTAGATGGTGAGGGAGATTGAAATCACTTCTGCACAGATTAATCCCGCATCAGCGGGGTGGAAGAAGAGATAATTTTTATACTTTCCTTATTGAAATTAGGAATTAAATCGAGAATATGGCTATTTTACAATTTTTATTGGTAATAGGTTTGGGTGGATTCACAGGATTGTTGATTATAAAAAATGTGAATGAAAACAAGCAAAAGCAGCGGTTGGATGAGGCTTTTTATGAGTTGTTGGAAACTCAAAACAGTCAAATTTCGTTGATTCAACTGGCGGCTAATGCTAGGGTTGAGGCTGAAGTTGCTCAGCAGTATTTAACTCGGCAAGTGAAGATTTTTTCGGCGATTTTAGAGGTAGATGATGAAGGGGATACTTTTTATAGGTTTCCTAGGTTGCGCTTGCCGCCGAGTTCGGGTAAGGAATGGTGAAGTGAGAAAGTGCGATCGACTAATTCAAAATTATGCAAGTTAAAGATATCGGTGAACAAGGTCTTTTAAGAAGATTACAAAAATTCTGCCCCGCAGAGATAGTTGGTGATGATTGCGCTGTCATGGCTACAACTCCCAACCAATCTCTCGCTATCACTACAGATATGTTGGTGGATGGAGTGCATTTCAGCGATCGCACTACGGGGCCTTATTACGCAGGATGGCGCGCTGCTGCAGCGAATTTGTCGGATCTCGCGGCGATGGGAGCAACACCTCTGGCGGTGACTGTAGCCCTCGCTGTGGCGGCGGATACGGCTGTGCTTTGGGTTGAAGAGTTTTATCGGGGGATGACGGCTTGCTTGCAAGAATATCATACGCCGATCATCGGTGGCGATGTTGTGCGATCGCCCGTGGTGACTGTGGCGATTACGGCTTTTGGACAAGTTGAGTTCGATCGTACCATTAGTCGCTCAAATGCGCGATCAGGCTGGGCGATTGTTGCTACTGGGGTTCACGGAGCATCGCGCGCGGGATTAGAATTGCTGTTAAATCCAGAATTCGGGCAAAATCTTACAGAAGTCGATCGAACTTCTTTAATTCTCGCTCACCAGCGCCCTAAACCGAGGCTGGATGTTTTGCCGGTTGTTTGGAAAATATTGGGTTGTGAAGGTGAGTTTTCCATCGCAGGAATGGACAGCAGCGACGGTTTAGCTGATGCGATTATTCAAATTTGTCGGGCTAGCGGTGTTGGCGCAAAAGTCGATCGCACAAAAATACCAATTCCCGATATTTTCAGCGAAATCGTATCCACCGAAAAAGCTCTAGATTGGGCATTATACGGCGGGGAAGACTTCGAGTTAGTGCTGTTTTTGCCGATCGCAAATGCTGAGTTATTGGTAGAAAAAATAGGAAATGGAGCCGCGATTGTGGGAATCACTACGGAGAGCACCGATATCTGGTTGACTGATAGCAGCGGTATTTATCCTGATGCTGGATTAAAGCTCGATCAAGGATTTCAACACTTCTGAATTATCTCTTAGTCCGCATAGGCGGACTTGGTTTGTGTAGAGGCGGTTTCAACCCCCTGGTTTCTGCTTTCGGTTGGTCTCTTGGGGTTTTTCTAGGTTGATTTGGTCAAGTTTTTTTAAATCAGCCCAGCTTATTTAAGGTTCCTACGTTATTGAACCGGAAAGCCTCTAGAGTATAGATTGTTAAAGTTTCCTCAAAAAAGCCGATCGCCCGTTACATCTTTTCCGCCACCGAACCCTTGATTCTGTTATTGTAGGCAGTAGCCAGATTATTCTGGGTTTGCGTCCATTTTTCACTACCGGGTTCGCGATTATTTAAAACTATTTGATAACCCGTAATTGCAATTTCAATATTATTCGATCTATTACCACTAGGAAAATCACTAATATGAACACTCAAATTTTCAATAATACCGATAATTGAGCTAATGGTTTCTGAGTTTTCGCCGGCAATTAACTTCTGCGCCACTTGCTGTAAAGTCTCGGCAAAACTGGCATTAAGGAGATGTTGTCGCCCTTCCAGCATGGGGTAAATTACTGCTATATCCCCGTTGCTATCTTGTTCTGCTTGCAATAATTCTAGGAAAAAATTTGCATACTCTTGGAAATTTTCACTGGCAGAGTTATTGCTATCTACGTCATCGTTCATATCGATGAGGGGCGCTAGGTAACGGGCTAGATGTCGGAGGAATTTAGCGCCATTTTCCCCTCCTTGTTCTGCCAAGGTTGATGCTACTAACTCGCAAGTTTCCAGAAATCCGCGATCGAGTAATTCTGAGTTATCCTGTAATATTTGCGGTTCGTCTCCCTTGGGGGCATTCAGCAGGGTGTGAATTAATTGCAGATAGGCTTGGGCGCGGTTTTCTTCCATTTTGGGGAGTTGTGAATAACACCGGGATTTATTTTATCATGCTTGGGGGTGGGGCGAAACCTGGTTTTTGTGAGCATACTTCGTTACTGTCGGCAAAAATGCTAAAAAACCTGGTTTATTGGGAATTTTAACTGCAGATGTCGGCGGATGGACGCAGATGAATTGCGTTTACTCTTGGAGACATGGGTGCGTCGAAACCTGGTTTTTTCGAGAATACTTCGTTACTGTGCAAAGAGATGGACAAAAACGCGGTTTCTTTGGTTTTTAACCGCAGATTTTCCTGCTAACGTCTAGATAATGCTACCTTGGGCATTAATCTATCCAAAATTTGCTCGATCGCCATTACTGTCCAATCAATATCCGCTTCTGTGGTTTCTCGTCCCAGACTCAAGCGAATTCCGCCAACTGCCATAGTTTTGCTATATCCCATTGCCAATAAAATCGGACTGGGAGTTATTTTGCCGCTGTTACAAGCAGAACCAGAACTAATCCCTATCCCTGCTAAATTTAGCTGTCGTACTAAAGTTTTGCCTGTCACTTTCCCTGTGTCACCGTCGGAAGAAACAATGCAAAAACTGACGTGGTGCGGGAGTCGGAAATATCGATCGCCAGTTGGTACTAAACTGGGTACATGAGCTAATCGGTCAAAAAGTCGATCGCGCAATTCAATTAATCTGGCAGTTTCCCCATCTATTTCCTGCAATGCTAACTCCGCCGCCACCCCAAAACCGACGATTGTCGGCAGCGCTTGTGTCCCGGAACGCATTTTCAATTCTTGGCCGCCACCGCCTAACATTGGCACTAATTCTACTCCCGGACGCACGTAAAGCGCGCCTGCACCTTGCGGCCCGTAAAGTTTGTGACTCGAAAGGGAAAGCAAGTCTACGGGGAGTTTCTGCACGTCAACTTGCAGCTTGCCGGCTACTTGAACTGCATCGGTATGAAACATGATATTGCGATCGCGCGCAATTTGTCCCAATGCCTCGATTGGTTGCAGCGTGCCAACTTCGCTTTGTCCGTAAATGATTGAAATTAACACTGTATTCGATCGCAGCGACTCTTGCAAATCCAAAGGGTGAATTCGCCCAAATTTATCCACGGGTAGGCGCGTCACTTCCCATCCCAACTGTTCGAGTTGTCGCGCCGGTTCTGCTACTGCGGAATGCTCTACGCTGGAGATAATAATATGCTGCGGCTTTGTATAAAGACGGGCAATTCCCATTATTGCCAAATTGTCCGCTTCAGTGCCGCCACTGGTAAAAATCATCGATTCCGGTAGCGCGTTAATTAAGCTAGCAACCTGCATTCTTGCTAATTCTAAAGCTGTCGCCGCCCTTTGTCCCCACTCGTGCAAACTGGAAGGATTCCCCCACTGCTGAGTCAGGGCTTTGTGCATGGCTTGAATCGCTTCTGGGCGTGCGGGTGTTGTGGCGCTATAGTCGAGGTAAATTTGCATGATTTTAAATAACTAATGACTAATGACTGATGACTAATGACTGATGACTGATGACTAACTTCCTGGTTTGCAGACGTTGTAATCTTCGTGCGACAAAACTTTTTGGGGAAGTAAGAAAGTGCCGCAATCTTCACAAAGCATTCTGTAGTTGCGAGTTACAGGAATACTGATTATCAAACGGTTGTGACGCAGGCGTTTGCCGCCGAAATCTCTGTAATTCTTATTTTCGCCCAAAGCTGCTATAATTGCGCGGGCTTTAGTAACTACTTGGTCGGGCAGACCTCTGAGATCGATGATATCTCTAGCAAATGATGCTTCCCTCTCTTGTTTTTTGGTTTGTTTTTGTGTCAGCACTTCAACGTAATGCTGCTGCGCCACCAACTCTTGCGTGCAGCGATGGCACGCTTTACCATATCCTTTGTGACCGCACGGAAAAATTCTTTTTCTTTTAGCCATAAAGCAGCGGTATAGGGTTTGACCCACGCCCCTGAATGCTGCTACCCTACCAGTGATGCTTCCGGCATCGAGGCAGTTCTACAAGACGCAAAATCTATTCCCTTGCATAAATTTAATAGGTTGTAACTTTACTTGATCCAATAGATTTGAACTTTGGGAAGGCTAATAACCTCTATATTTTTTAAAATTTTGTGACTGTATTGTATTATCATTTACTCGGTTTCTGTTGTGCTGGGCTGATGGCGCTCAATCTGGTGGGCTGCGGACAAACAAAGCAAGACGTGCAGAATTTACCTCTGAGTCTGGCTCCACTGCCTCAAGACCCCTTGTTGCAAGTATACTTCAATCAGTCGATCGCTTCGAGTTATACAGAGCCTTACCGCCAGCAAACTAGACCTGGAGATGATTTAGAAAACTTGATCGCTGTTGCGATCGCTAATGCTGGATCGACGGTAGATGTAGCGGTTCAGGAGTTTCGCTTGCCCGGTATTGCGAGGGTTTTGGCCGATCGGCAGCGATCGGGAATTAAAGTGAGATTAATTGTCGAACATATGTATAGTCGCCCTTGGAGCGATTTTACAGCGCAGGAGTTAGCGAAATTACCGGAAAGAGAGCGCGATCGTTATAGCGAATTTGTGCAACTTGCCGATACCAATAAAGACGGTAAATTAACGGTCGATGAAATCAAGCAAAATGATGCTTTGGTAATTGTCAAGGATGCGGGGATTCCTATAATTGATGATACTGCTGACGGCAGTAAAGGCAGCGGTTTGATGCACCACAAATTTGTGGTAATTGACGGCAAAACCGTAATAGTCACTTCTGCTAATTTTACCACAAGCGATATACACGGCGATTTCAAGACAGCAGCAAGTCGTGGCAATGCGAACAATTTACTGAAAATTGAAAATGCTCAAGTAGCGCAACTATTTACTCAAGAATTTAACATCATGTGGGGCGACGGGCTCGGAGGCAAACCGGACAGCAAGTTTGGTATCAAAAAGCCCTTTCGTCAAGTGCAAAAAGTAAGAGTAGGGAATTCGACAGTTGCGGTGCAATTTTCGCCGACTTCCCAGACTTTGCCTTGGGAAAAAAGCGTTAACAGTTTGATAAATCGAACTTTGGGTAGTGCGAAAAAGTCGGTTGATTTGGCATTGTTTGTATTTTCGGCTCAGCGGTTGTCAAATACTTTGGAAATTGAAGCTAGCCGGGGAGTTGCGGTGCGAGCTTTAATTGACTCTAATTTTATTTATCGCTCTTATAGTGAAGGGTTGGATATGATGGGGGCGACTTTGATGCAAGATTGCGGGTTAGAAACTGACAATCGCCCTTGGAGAAAGCCGCTGACTACCGTGGGAGTGCCGCTGTTACCAATAGGCGATCGCCTGCACCACAAATTCGGCGTTGTAGACGGCAAAACGGTGCTTACAGGTTCTCACAACTGGAGTGAAGCTGCAAATCACGGGAATGACGAGACGCTGCTGGTGATCGAGAGTCCCACAGTTGCAGCCCATTTTGAGCGGGAGTTCGATCGGCTTTACAAAGGTGCAACCTTGGGAATTCCCGCCCGAATCAAACAGAGAATTGACGCTAAGAAAAAAGAGTGTGATTCACTACAAGCAGCATCAAAATCGGCGATTGCTAAACCTCAAATTGCTGCGGGTAAAAAGTTAGTTAATTTAAATGCAGCGAGTCAGGAAGAATTAGAAACTTTGCCTGGAGTTGGCCCGAAGTTAGCCGACAGAATTATTGCAGCGCGTCAACAGCAACCTTTTACCTCTTTGGACGACGTGGCGCGGGTTCAGGGCATTGGGGACAAGCTTTTAGAGAGGTGGCGCGATCGAGTAACCTTTTAAGCTAAGTTCGCAGCATCGGACTTCAGTCCTTTCTTATCAAACTCTATATTAGAAAGTGTAAAATTAATTAAGAGAACTCAAATCGGAGCGCAGATAAATATGTCTCAGTCTGTTTTACCAGTTTCGGAAAACGATCGAGTTGATGCTTCGCCAACTTTAACTTTTGAACAATATCTTGTCTATGAGGGAGAACCTGACGTTCTCTACGAACTTCACAGGGGAAAATTAATACCGATAGCCCCAGCAACGGCTTTACACGCAAGCATCTGCGAATTCTTAGTTTATATATTGCAGCGTTACTTAGCTGAACACAATCTCGATTTGGTGGCAAAAACTAATGTGGGAGTGAGAACGGAAGAGAATTCCTCGCGCATTCCTGATGTGATTGTTTGCACTCAAAGTCTTTGGGAACAACTGCTTGCCAGACCCGGTGCTGGTGTTTTCGATTTGGATGAAACGCCAGTGTTAATTGTTGAAGTTGTCAGCCAAAACGAGCGTCAAGATTACGTGACAAAAAGAGCCGAATACGAAAATGCTGGAGTGCCGGAATATTGGATGGCAGACCCGAAACCTAACCGGACTAGGGTCAGGGTTGTAACTTTACCAGAAAATGAGACTGCTTACGAACAAACGAATTTTGTGCCAGGGCAAAACATCGTGTCTTTGCAGTTTCCCGATCTAGTTTTATCAGTGGATCAAATTCTATCTCCCCCACTTGTCGAAGATTTAATCAGACAAGAACAATCTCGATTGCAGCAAGCTGACAGACTGGCGGCGCGCTTGCGGGAGATGGGAATAGACCCGGATGCTATTTAGCAGTAAAGTGCGCTGCGCTTTCGGCGCAATGCACTTCTGCGTGGGAATTAGTTAACAAAATTGAGTTTTTGTGGAACAGGCATCTTGCCTGTTCAACGAGAAATCAAGTAATGGGGTGAAAGTAAAATGCTGCGGCTAACACGATATATGTCGCTAAAAGCAGCACTCCTTCGAGCCAATTAGAGCGCCCGTCGAGACTAATTAGATTAGCAATTGTCACGGCAATAGCAACTGCAACTACTTCAAACGGATTGAAGTTTAAATCCATGGGCTGGTGAATCACTAATCCGATAATTACCAACACTGGTGCTACCAGCAAAGCAACTAGCAAACTAGAACCCATCGCGACAGAAACTGACAAATCCATATTGTTTTTCATCGCCACTCCCACCGCAGTTACATATTCCGCCGCGCCGCCAACAATTGGCAATAGAATTACCCCTGTAAACAGCGGCGTTAATCCCAATCCTTTGGTAGTTTCTTCCACAACACCAACGAAAATTTCTGATTCAAAAGCAACGGCAACAGTTGAGGCAACTAGCACTCCTATCCACAGCCACAAATTCGGTTTGTGTGTACTAGATTCCTCTTTGGTATTTTGAGGATTTTCGGACTCTAGTTCTAGTAAGCCGACTTCGTAAAGATAGCTGTGAGTTTTTAAGGAAAATAGCAGAGTTAGAGCGTAAACTGCAATTAGGACGATCGCAGTTATTAAGGAAAGATTCTGAATCGCTGCGGGTTCGACTCCATTGGACGTATAAATTACCATTGTCGGCAGTAGAATTGCAATCACTGCTAGAGTCATTGTGGAACCGTTCACCCGCGCGATAATCGGTTTAAATTCTTGTTCTTTGTAGCGGATTCCTCCTAGCAGCATGGAAAATCCCATGACTAAGAGCAAGTTGCTGATAATTGTACCGGTTATGCTGGCTTTCACAATGTCAATTAAGCCGGCTTTCAGGGCAACTATTGCAATAATTAATTCCGTAGCATTGCCGAAGACTGCATTTAATAAGCCGCCTATGGAGGGGCCTGTAACGATCGCCACTTCTTCTGTTGCTGTGCTCAACCAAATCGCCAGAGGTATAATGCCTAAAGCGGATGTGATGAAAACTGCGAGGGAACCCCAGTGCAAATACTCAGCGGCGATGGAAAGGGGGATGAAAATTAACAGCGCTATGGAAAGAATCTTTTTGATTGACATAGGAACTCGGATGGTGTAAAGAAGGGTGAGGTCGAGTTGTCGGGGCGATCGCAAAGTTGATTTTACACTATTCAACTATTCTCTGACAATTCTGGTGGCGAGTGCGATCGATAATTGGGAATTTTTAACCGCAAATGCACGCAGATCGAGGCAGATTAAATATAATAGAATTATATCGACATCGGTGAAAAGATATGTCTCAATCTGTAGTGCCAGTTGTTGAATCAAAGCAAATTGATACTTCACCCACCTTGACCTTTGAAGAATACCGATTTTATCAAACGGATTCCGATCTACAATATGAACTGTACAAAGGCAAATTAATTCCGATGCCAACCGCAACAGTTTTATATATAAAAATTTGCGAATATTTAGTTTACCAATTGCAGCGTTACCTAGCGGAACACAATCTTGACTTAGTAGCAAAAACAGGCCTAGCAGTAAGAACAGAAGAAGATACCTCTCGGATTCCTGATGTAGTTGTTTGTACTCAAAGTCTTTTGGAACAAGCTGCTGCTAGAGCTGGTTCTGGTATCCTCGATTTTGAAGAAAAGCCGCTGTTAGTGATAGAGGTAGTGAGTCAAAATCGGCGCGCAGATTATGTGATTAAACGAGCTGAGTACGAACTAACTAACGTGCCAGAATATGTAATTGTTGACCCTACACCTAACAAGGAACTGGTGCGAGTTTTAGCATTTCCTGAAGATGAAGACATCTATACCCAGACTGATTTTGTGCCGGGGCAACAAATGGTGTCTGTAGTATTTCCTAATCTGACATTATCAGTGAATGAAATACTGTCTCCGCCATTAGTTGAAGGGTTGATTAAAACAGAACAATCTCGGTTCCAGGAACTTGAGCAGCAAGCTGCGGTGGAGCGCCAACGGGCTGATGAGCAGCGCCAACGGGCTGAAAGATTGGCGGCGAGGTTGCGAGAATTAGGAGTAGATCCCGATCGTATTTAGGAGCTTTCTGTCAGATCCCCGAATTCTTAAAAAAGTCGTGGATCTGGGTATTCTGTTGTTTGAGGTGGGCTTGATACTGTGCAACTATTCAACCCAACGCACCCGCACAAAATGAGCTTCGCGTCCCCAAAAGTCGTGACTTACAGAAATATCAACAACACTCAAATTAAACGGAATAGCCGTTGTGACGTACCGCTGAGCCAGAGCTCCCACATCAGGAGCTAACTGAGCCGCCGCAGCAGCCGCGGCACCCAAACCGAAAAGTTGCAGAATGGGCCCTCGCGGTAAGGCTAAATTGATGCCAACAGCAAGTCCAGCCGTCAGCAACATTGCCACCGACAAATTCGTGCCACAGCGAGGATGTACAGCTAAATCCCACTCTCCGCTGCCAATCCGCTGCAAAGCTTCGCGCACTGCCTGACGCAACTGTGCAATGTTAACGCGACCGTAAAGATAAAACCCTTGGTCTGTGGACATCCCGCCCAATAACTCATTATCGGTTCTTGCTGTCGTCGCACCAAACGATTGACTTAGTACCCAAACCGTAGCGTGTTCCAAAGCATGAACTTGGCGCAAAGTCAAGACTTCCTTCAAGCCGGGCACAAAATTGAGTTGTCGCAACAAATCAGCATCTTGAGTCCGCTGCGGGGCAAAGTCGAAGGGAAATTGGCCGGTGTTCCCGGAAGCAGAAGCAGTAGTTGTCATATCAAAACGCCTCCATTAACTCCATTAAGTGGATATTTAAGATTAGCAATTGGGTTGAGAAAAAGCCGATCATAAATTCTCAATAGTTTTGACTTTAAAACCTAGCAAGGGCAGGTTTTGTGCAAAAATTATTAGCCATCTACCTGCCCTTAGTAACAGATCGCACTTATTCCCAGTTTATCGTTCTAGCCGCTGGCCCTCACGGAATACTCCCGGAAGTCGCCGGCCTCTGGTATCGATAATTGTGCCCTTGCCGTGAGGCAATCCCTTGCGTAACTCTCCCTCATAGCGGATACCGTTGGAAAACGAACAGTTACCCCTGCCATCAAGTTCTTGAGTATAGAACTGTCCCGAACACCGACTGCCGTCAGCGCGGGTGAACGCTCCCGTACCTAAAGGCTTGCCCCCTAAAAATTGACCCACAAAGCGATCGCCATTGGCAAAAATGAATTGCCCTTGTCCAGTGGGTACTCCTACTTTTTGATCGAGAGAAAACGACCCCACATAGCGATCGCCATTAGTAAAAATAGCTGTCCCGGAACTAACTTTGCCATCTCGGAATATACCCTCGACGCGGGCGTCGTCCTTAAATATAAATTGTCCTCGACCATTTGGTTTGCCCAGACGGAACTGCCCCTCATAGCGATCGCCGTTGGAATATATGTATACCCCAGTGCCACTGGGCAAACCGTTGACGAACTGTCCGATGTAGCTATCACCGCTGTCATAATCGCACCTAACTCTACCTGTAGCGATAGCTGGCACGCAGCGACCGGTTCTAGCTTCTGTTCCTTGCGCCATTGAGGGCAAGGGATAAGTCGCGTAACTACCAATTCCCAACACTGATGCAACTAATAAAGCGATTCCACTGGTCCAAGAACGGGAAATCATCAATCAACTTTCTCCTATGCGCTGTTAGATATTATCTTCTTCTGTCCTTTGTCTTTTGTCCCATTTGTTGTCAAAAGTTGGCTGAAAACCTCAATTTATCCTTTACGAAACTCCGGGCTTGCCGTTGCGAAATACCCCCGGAAAGCGCCTACCCCTAGCATCGATCATCGTCCCGACACCGTGAGGTACTCCCTTTCGCAATTCTCCTTCATAGCGCGTACCGTTGGGGAAAGTGCAGGAGACACTAGCGTCAAGTTCTTGATTAAAAAATCTGCCGGAACAGCGAGTGCCATCTACCCGCACCAATACCCCAGGGCCAAAGGGTGAGCCTGCAAAGAATTGTCCTTCATAGCGATCGCCATTGGTATAAAAAAATTGACCCCGCCCAGCAGGTTGGCTGCTAATGGCATCAGTCTGAACGTTCCTGACGACTGCGAACTCTCCGACGTAGCGCTCGCCGTTGGCAAAAACGACCGTCCCGGATCTCATCGTGCCGTCTTGGAACACGCCTATGTAGCGGGCATCATCTTTAAAAATGAATGTCCCTCTGCCATTTGGCACTCCATTCCGAAAATTTCCTTCGTAGCGATCGCCATTAGCGTACACGTAGACTCCACTGCCATCGGGTAGACCGTTGACGAAATTTCCCTCGTAGTTATCGCCTCCCTCGTAATTGCATTTCACTCTTCCCGTAGGAGGGTTTCCTTGGCAGAAGGGAGAGCGTTGTCCTTCTTCTGGTTTTGGCTGTGGTGTTGGTTGAGCCATTGATGGCTGGGGATTCAAGAGATTAGTAGCGCTGCCGATAGAACAAGCAACTAATATCACCATCCCTACTTTTTGAATTGAACCGAGCATGATCAATCTCCTTTAACTTCAATTACTAATAGGGATTTTCTAGAAGCTAATACTTGCTGAAAAGTCCTCTATTTTTTAATCCCTGTACTAATTTTACCTTCAGGTTTGAGATCTGCCCTAAATGCAAAAAGGCAAAAACTCTAATTTTTGCCTTTAGCATTTTTCCTGCTTTACTGTCAATTTTCAGCGTCGCGCTGAGCTATTCGGATTTGGGAGACGGCTAATAACTGCATTGGCTGGTTGTGTTTGGCGACTGGCGGGTTTTTCGCCCACACCTTTGGCTACCTCAACGCCGTTTTCCTCCAGAATCACGATCGGATCGGCTCCTTGCTTGAGATCGACCCGCTTCACCAACACTTGCCCATTAGACAGCCGCTGCCCGACTTTGACATATCGGCTGGTTGGTTCATTCGGTACTTTGACAATCACTTGCGTCTCGTTCCCGACTTTTACCACCCCGCTGACTTCAGTACCCGTAGCGAGGTCAGTAGAAGGCGGTGGCGGAACTACTGGGATGACGGGAGGAGGCGGCGGATTTGGGTCTACCCACTGGGGCGGGCGCTTGTCTACTGGCAGTTCCGGCAGATCCGGTACTCCTATGGGTCTGGCTGCTATTGGCTGGGGCGGGCGCGGGGGTGCTGGAGGACGGCGAGGCTGCGGATTCCGGGCATCTTGGGCTCTACCTCCTATTGGCCCAGTTGTACCACGACCGGTGCCAGGACCTGTTCTGGCAACAGGATTTGGGTCTCTCCATGGGGGCGGGCGCTTGTCTACTGGCAGTTCTGGCAGATCCGGGACTCCTATGGGTCTAGCTGCAATGGGTTCGAGTCCAGGCGGAGATGTACGAGTACGACCTAACTGAGGAGCATTTAGCCCCGGAACTAGGGGCGGCAAGCCAATTTGTCCCCCGGTGCCTCCGGGTAAAGAACCATTTCTGCCACCGCCACCTAACCGAGGAGCAACTAGCCCTGGAACTTGGGGCGGCAAGCCAATTTGCGCCCCATCACCTCCGGGAAGTAAAGAGCCTCCCGGACCTCGTACTTGCTGAGTGCCTCCTCCACCGCCCGTGGGTGCCCTGGGGATAGTAACCGTCTGACCAGGCCTGTTAAGTGGGGGGGGAGCCAATAACTCCGGAAGATCGGGTAGCACGGCAACTTGTCGCTGTGGCAGTTTGGGGATTTCTGAGGTAATCCCACCCGCTCCGTTGGCTCCTGCAGGGATTTGTAATACGATCGGCGGCAGCGGCCCAAAGGGGTCTAACTGAGAAGGATTAGCTGTCACAGGGCCTTGGGGCACCGGCTGAAGCGGAAGCGTTGGATTCCTATCCTTGTTGTCGCCGATATTTGTTTGAGCCTGTCTTGCTCGTTCGTCTGGGTTGGTCGATCGAATTAACCCTGGAGGCTGGGCGGCTACTATTGGAGACTGGAAAGTCTGAGCTGCTGGGGTGGGGCTGGCAGAGGTGGCCGGAGATGGAGAGGCTGGACTGGGGGTGGGGCTGGGGCTGGCTGTGTTGCTGGCCTCGTCGCCACCGCATCCTCCGATCGAGAAAGCTAGTAGTCCTATAGTCGCAAAATATAAAAGTTTGTGCATTGCCGATCGCCCCCAAATGCTTAATTTCAAGATATCCAACAAGGCTCTGCAATTACAGCCTGTTGCCGTTTATAAGTTTATCAAAAATTTGGATTTTCAACCCCGTCCTTTTAGGACGGCTTTAATTGTAACGTATTAATAATAACTTGCCGAACATTTTATGCTAGGACCTATAGTATAAGATGGGAGGTAAAGTCATGTTAGTTTTTGAGTTTAAGGCATACGGAAAATCGAATCAGTTCAAAGCGGTAGACGAAGCAATTCGTACCGCTAAGTTTGTCCGCAATAGCTGTTTGCGTTATTGGATGGACAACAAGAAGGTTGGCAAAAACGACTTAAATAAATACTGCGCCGTACTAGCTCGCGATTTTCCCTTTGCCGACGAACTCAACTCAATGGCAAGACAAGCTAGTGCAGAACGGGCATGGTCTTCTATCTCCCGATTTTACGATAACTGCAAGAAAAATATTCCTGGTAAAAAAGGGTATCCACAATTTCAAAGAGATGGCCGTTCGGTGGAATACAAAACCACTGGATGGAAACTTGCTGACGATCGGAAATCAATCAACTTTACCGATAAAAAAGGAATTGGACGATTAAAACTAAAAGGCACACGCGATCTACATTTTTACCAAATTAGCCAAATAAAAAGGGTGAGATTGGTCAAACGTGCTGATGGCGTGTACGTTCAATTCTGTGTGGATGTGGATAGGAAAGAAAACACAGAACCATCTGGTACTACGATCGGATTAGACGTGGGATTGAAGGAATATTACACCGATTCAAACGGAACTACGGTTGAAAACCCGAGGTTTTTAAGAAAAGGTGAGAAAGTCCTCAAACGCTATGGGCGTCGCGTATCCAGGAAAGTTAAAGGTTCAATAAACAGGGGCAAAGCTCGGCAGATTCTAGGTAAGCGCCATCTCAAAATAAGTAGACAACGTAAAGACCATGCTGTGAAATTAGCAAGGTGCGTAATCTCATCAAACGATGTAGTCGTCTACGAAGATTTGAGAATCAAAAACATGGTGAAGAATCATTGTCTGGCTAAGTCCATTAATGACGCATCTTGGTATCAATTTCGTGTTTGGCTTGAATACTTTGGGAAAGTGTTTGAGAAAATCACGGTTGCGGTGAATCCCCAATACACCAGTCAAGAATGCTCTAGCTGCGGTAAAATCGTGAAAAAAACGCTATCTACAAGAACTCATGTTTGTCAATGTGGTTGTGTCTTGGATCGGGACGAAAACGCAGCTAGAAATATCCTTAGTCGAGGATTAGGTACGGTAGGGCATACCGGAACCTTTGGTCTTGAACCAAGCAACTCTTTGGGAGAATTAGTCTCTACTGTTGCTGGAGAAATCCTGCCTCAGCAAACTGGCTCGTAGATCAAAGAATCCCCACGCCTTCAGGCTGGGGAGTGTCAAGTGATCGCTTGAAAATTGCCAAGTTTTTCTCATGATCTGATCTGAGGATCGGGCGAGCGGTTTTTGGGAGCGGGTTAGGATATCAGTGGCGGTCGTTGTTCGACATCATTGAATCAATTAAGGTATTTAGATCATGGCAAAAGTGATTCTCAAGCGGATTTGGCGATCGGGCTTTGTTTTTGCGACCGTTTTGGTGGGTGTGGGATCAGTGGGGGGTGCCGAGGTACATTCTCGTTCACATCAGCCCGAAACCCAGGTGATGACATTGGTGTCCGATGTGAGTTCCCAGCAGCACGCGCGGCGCAGCTATCCCGAAGGGAATCGCACTATAACGGGATCGGGATTCACAACTGGCCAATTGTACTCTCAGTTTTGGAACCCATCCAATCCTGCTGCTAAACCCCCAGCAAATCAACCGGCTAAGCCACGGGGGAATCCACAGGTATTTCAAGCTAAAATCAAGCGTCGCGCTGGCGGGACGCCGGTGATTGATGTCGTATTTAACGGCAACAAAACTTTTGAGATGATTCTCGATACCGGGGCGAGTGGCACTTTGATTTCTCAGCGAATGGCTACTGCACTGGGAGTGAGGCCGGTGCGTACCATAAGAGCGGGGATCGCTGACGGTAGCGTTGTCGAGTTCCCGATCGGTCTAGTGCGATCGATTCGGGTTGGCGGTGCTGTGATCCAAAATGTCGAAGTGGCGATCGCCAAACAAATGCCAATAGGTCTGCTCGGTCACGATTTCTTTGGCAATTACGATGTCAAAATTAAAAAAGATGTTGTAGAATTTTATGTCCGCTGAAAGTGAGCGGAGTCGGCAAGCGATTTTTGCTCAACTCGTGTCCTATAAAGTTATTCGCCGCCCGCTCCAGGCTTTTAAATTTATTGGTTGAGGCGGTAGCAAAATGCAACCAAGTGTGGTATTGTTCTTAGTGTTTCAAGAGCCACCTACGGTTAAACTATCCGTGAAATCTGGCCACAAAAGCACGGCTGCTGTTGGTGAGATCGGTAACAGTCTCCGACAACGATTCACAGTACAAGCCAAGGCAATCAATTAAACAATTCGCCAAGCCGATCGAAATAAGTTCCCAAAATGCTGTGGTTGAGGGAATTTTAGTTCGCATTGTTCAGCCGGAGCCTAGAAAATATGTAAACTGATTAGCGGCAGATGTTCCGCAAAATCGGCAATCATGACGATCGAGAAATTAATTATTGTAAATAAGGTATTCACATGGCACAAGCGTCTGTATCTCCTGTAGTGCTGATTATTCTAGACGGCTGGGGTTATCGTGAAGAAAAAGACGGAAATGCGATCGCCGCGGCAAAAACACCCGTGATGGACAGTCTCTGGGCCGCTTATCCCAGAACTCTGATTAAAACATCGGGTCGGGCGGTAGGTCTTCCTGACGGGCAAATGGGTAACTCAGAAGTGGGTCACTTGAATCTGGGCGCAGGCCGCGTGGTTCCTCAAGAGTTGGTGCGGATCTCGGATGCAGTGGAAGATGGTTCTTTGCTCAACAACCGCGCGCTGGTTGGGCTTTGCGAGAAAGTCCGCGCCACGGGTGGCAAGTTGCACCTAACTGGTCTTTGTTCGGAAGGTGGGGTTCATTCCCATCTCAGTCATATTAAGGGTTTGCTGCAATTAGCAAAGGCACAGGGAATTTCTGATGTTTGCATTCACGCGATTACAGACGGCCGTGATACTACTCCGAAAGAGGGTGTCGAAGCTTTAGGCAAAATTGAAAGTTATATCGCAGAGGTAGGGGTCGGTCGGATTGCGACCATCAGCGGCCGCTACTACGCGATGGACAGGGACAAGCGCTGGGATCGGGTGCACCGCGCTTACGAGGTGATGACGACTGAGAGTGCGCCTGACGGTCGATCGGCTGTTGATGTGTTGCAGGCCTCCTATGCGGTCGGAGTGACCGACGAGTTTGCAGTTCCGACTCGGATTTCGCGCGGGGCCGTGGCATCGGGGGATGGGGTAATTTTCTTCAATTTTCGCCCGGACAGGGCTAGAGAATTGACTCAGGCTTTTGTATCTCCCGATTTTAAGGGGTTTGAACGGCAGTTAATTGAGCCGCTGGCGTTTGCGACTTTTACTCAGTACGACCCGAAACTTTCGGTCATGGTGGCTTTTGAACCGCAGAATTTGAACAATATTCTGGGCGAGGTGATTTCTAAGCACGGTTTGCAGCAGTTGCGGACGGCGGAAACTGAAAAGTACGCTCATGTGACTTATTTTTTTAATGGGGGTCTGGAAGAGCCTTTTATCGGGGAACACCGGGAGTTGGTGCAGAGCCCGATGGTGGCGACTTACGATGAGGCGCCCCAGATGTCGGCGGACATGGTGACGGATGGGGTGGTGACGGCTTTGGAAAAGGGGATTTATTCGTTTATGGTGATTAATTACGCTAACCCGGATATGGTTGGTCATACGGGGATGATGGATGCGACGATAATTGCGATCGAAACTGTGGATAAATGTTTGGGGCGGCTGTTGAGCGCCATTAGTAAAGCTGGAGGTACGGCAATTATTATTGCTGACCACGGAAATGCTGAACAGATGTTTGACGAGGACGGGAATCCCTGGACGGCTCACACTACTAACCCAGTGCCTTTTATTCTGGTAGAAGGCGAAGGGCGGAAGATTCCGGGTCACGGAACGGATGTTCCTCTGAGGGCGGACGGTTGTTTGGCGGATATTGCGCCGACGATTCTGGAGCTGTTGAGGTTGCCTCAGCCCCCGGAGATGACGGGACGCTCTATGATTCGATCGGCTGAGTTTGAAGTTCGCGCCAATCGCACTCCGGTGCGAGTCCGATTGTAGTAGGGACGCAGCAGTAGGGACACCTCAGTGTCGTGTCCCTACATAAATTGCCGCTGACCGACTGGATGTGTGCGATCGACCGAATTTGATATAATAATAAATTACCGATTACTAATTACCAATTACTCCCGATTATGAATATTGTTTCTGTGTTACAAGTTATCTGGTCTTTGTCTGCTTTAGGACTTGTGATTTTTGTGTTGCTGCACAGTCCTAAAGGCGATGGTATTGGAGGGATTGGCGGACAAGCTCAATTGTTTACCAGCGCCAAGAGTGCAGAAACGAGTCTGAACCGGATTACTTGGGGCTTGTCTATTGTTTTTATGGGTTTGACTGTGATTTTGAGTGCTGGTTGGTTGGCGCCTAAGTTATAAGATTGGGATTTTTAACCGCAGATAGCTCACGGGCGAGACGCCCGTGCCACATTAGCTCACGGGCGAAACGCCCGTGCCACATAAATAAATATTGTGGGGAGTAGGGGTTGGGCTTCTAGCCCACCCTAAAGATGAAATTTAAGTGCAGTCAGAAAAATGCAGTTGTGGAAAGTGACAGTAAAACCTCGATTGCTGTGTGGTTTGGGATTGGCTGTATGCTGTTTTAGCCTGATAATTTTTACTCAGGTTAATACTCCGGCCGCGACTCTTTCTTCTCTCCCGAATAGTTTTCCGAATCCACAGGTTCATCCTTTGCCACCAACCCTAGCGAATTGGCAAGATTCCACCGATAGCGGTGATTATTTTGACCAGGTTAAGCCACCGAATTTCGGTCATTTGCTGTGGTCGAAGTTTCCGATTCAGGTTTATGTTGAGCGTCCAGTTGATGCTAATAAGTCTGAAGAATGGGTGGCGGCTGTGTTGGATGTTGTCCGGGAATGGGGGGTTTATTTGCCTTTGGAAGTGGTGGATAGTTCGGAGGTGGCTGATATTAGGATTTTACGTCGGGCTCCGCCTTTGCGTCAAGGGGTTTTGCGATCGCGTTCTGGAGAGGCTACCTATGAATTGTACGCCCGTCGCGAGGAGGATAAAACAGTTTTATCACATCGGTTTTCGGTTTATTTGAATCCGACTCAAGTGGGTAAGTATATTCCGGCGACGGCGCGGCACGAGTTGGGTCACGCTTTGGGAATTTGGGGCCACAGTTTGATGGAAACTGATGTGCTTTATTTTTCTCAGGTGAGAAATCCTTCGCCTATTTCAGCGAGGGATGTTAATACTTTGAAGCGAGTTTATGAACAGCAGACTCGCTTGGGGTGGGAATTTCAGAGAGTCGGCGATTGAACTCACATCTCCCCAAATTAATTTCGCTTACGCGGACTAAAAAGACATAATAATTAATAGGAAATATCAGAAAAATGAAAGATGAATGTTTTGGGATTGTGCCGATTTTTGGAAAAGAAGCTGATGCTTTGTTTTTGTTGATTCAACATCAAGCGGGACATTGGGCGTTTCCGAAAGGTCACGCGAATCCGGGGGAATCTCCAGCGGAAACGGCTAGGCGGGAATTTGAGGAGGAAACAGGTATATCGGATTTTGAAATGCTGGATGATCCGAGTTTTACGGAACACTATTCTTTTGTTAAGGATGGGGAGCCGATTGAAAAGACTGTCACTTATTTTTTAGGTTTTGTCAATTCGATGGAAGTTGTTTTGCAAGAGGAGGAAGTTCAAAATTCTGCTTGGCTTTCTTTTGAGGAAGCTGTTAAACGGATTACTTTTGATGCAAACCGCTTAATGTTTGGGGAAGTTAAGGCATATTTGGATGGCAGGAAGTTAAGAGTCGGCGGTTGAAACCGAGGCTATACAAAGGAAGTCTCTCTGTAAGAGACTACGAAAATTGAGGCAGGATTTGGTATAAGTCAATATGGTTCAGTTAAGCCCGATCCCCCCTAGCCCCCCTTAAGAAGGGGGGGACAAGAAGTTACTCAAAGTCCCCCTTCTTAAGGGGAATTTAGGGGGATCTCCGGGGAATAAACAGTTTTAACCCAACCGTATTGTGGTATAAGTTCTAATTTAAAAACCCGGTAACTTTTGCGATACCGGGTTTATTAAATGTCAGATTTTATGCGCGACTCCTGCCGCCAATCTGAGGTTATTTGTTGATTTTCTGAGCTTCGGCGTGGTGTTGCAAGCGAGAGAAAACGTTGTAGGCGTCGGGGCCGGGAGTATCGTGTTCGCCAGAGCCGTCCATGGGGCCGTCGATGGCTTTCCAACCAGGAATTCCGCCTTTTAGTTCGGCAACTTTTTGAAAGCCTGCTGCGCGGAGAAGATTGGCAGCTTCGGCGGTTTGTTGATCGTTTTCGCCGTAGATGTAGATGTCGCGGACGGGTTCTAGGCTGGCTTTTGCTCGCTCTACTAAGTCTTCCATTGGCATCATTGCAGCGCCAGTAATGTGGCTTTTTGCGAAGCTTTCAAAATTACGAGCGTCGATGATTGTGAGTCCGGGTTCGCCCCAATCTAAACGGGCTTTGAGGTCGTGGCTAGATGCTTGAGCTTTTAAACCAGGAGGGGTGGGAGTCAAATCGGGAAGTTTTTCTTTGATGTCGGAAATTTGGTCGGGAATATTTTTCATGGGTAAAATGTTGTTCAATGTTTTGATTGCCATTGCAATGTAACAAGATGTTTAGGTTGAATTCGTCTTTCTAAAGGCTGAATCTGGCATTGAACTAAAGTCGCAGTTAAGCTGGGTTGCAGGTGGTTGATTAAGGTTGGGATCGCTAGATTTGTTGAGTTTGCTAGAGGAAAGCGGGCTGTGCTTCAGATTGTTTCATCGCATTTGCTGTGGAGAATTTGAAGTGCGATCGCTCGTTAGATTAAGTATTCTATCAAACGATTTCCTTTTAGTCAATCACAATTATTTTAAAATAAAATTTGCCTAAGTTGTGTACAGCCTCGGGCGGGATTTTGCTGAAAAGTTGAGATGTTTGTCAGCAAGATTTATGATAAAATTTGATACTAAGAACAAGTATTTAAAGGTATGAATATGTCTGAGAAAGATGAAAGTGCGGTGCCTAAGACTTTGACAGCCGAAGATCAAGCGGTGTGGGATGCTAAGGCAAAAGTTCGGGTACTGCTGAATTTGTGGGATTTGGGCGGCGGCAAAATGATGGTGAAAAAGGGGGATTTGACTAAGCGGATTGTGCGGACTAATGAGACGAGTCAAAGATATCTGGGAGTGCTCAGCGAGTTGCAGGCGACTGGGGCGATCGAGTATTCGCTGGTAAATCGGGTGACGCTGGTGGAATTGACGGCGAAGGGGAAAGAAGTTTTAGCGGAAGGCTTGAAAAGTAAGGATTCTCTGTTTGAGTTTGATGGTTCTCAAATTGGTACTCGGCTGGGAAATTCTTTGTTGAAGTGGATTCGGCATCAGGATGGTGCGGCGAGTGTTGGGGTTGAGAAAGGGAAGGGGGATGTAGGGACGATCGCATCCTATGACGATTTTAAGGCTGTGGCGCTCGATGTGTATGACAGCTTGAACCGGGATTATAACTTAGATGATTTAGTGCCGATTTATCGGATGCGGCGGGCGATCGGGGAAATGGTAGGGCGCTCGGAGTTCAATGAGTGGCTGTTGGAAATGCAGGCTAATGATATTTTTCAACTAATGGCAGGAGAAACGCAAGATATCACCCCAGATAAACGTCAAGACTCAATCACCATTCCTGGTGGTGCATTGCGTTACTACGCCAAGCGTTTGAATTCATAAAATTGCCCTCAATCTTTTTGTAGTTCGTTAACCTCACACCCGATCGCTATGAATAATATAGAAGTTTCTCCGATAGAAGCCCTCAATGCTGCAATCCAAAATCACAATCCATTTAGCAAAGCTGGCATTGTCAAAGAACAAGATATTTGGGGAAAAGGGTTCCCCGATATTCCCACTCTAAATGCTCATGCTTCCGATGCCATTTTTCAGGCCGTTGAAAAAGTACAGACAAGTCAATCCACTCAAGAAAAGGTGACTTCACTGGTATTAACTGCTCAACAGGGAGTGGGAAAAAGCCATATTTTAAGTCGCATCCGCCGCAGACTAGAAAGCAAGGGTGGTGCTTTGTTCGTTTATGCCAGTGTTAATAATTACACCGACTTAAACTTGATAAAATACCAATTTCAGCAAACTTTAGCTAACAGTTTGAGCCATACAGGCAGCCAAAGTGTCATGCAATGGCAGGAAATAGCGGCCGCAATGGCAAACGAAGGTTTCAAAGCTATCAATTCTGCGTCACAGAATCTTTCTCCTCAAGAACTGATAGATCGATTTGACAGAGTATGTGCTAGTTGGGCAAGTAAAAATAAGAATTTCATGAACACCCTGACTAAGCAAGTTCTCAAAGCCAAATCAAAGGCAGATCCTTATATTGTTCGAGCTGTTTTGTGGACTTTATCAGAATCTGAAACACCTTTTGCTATCAAATGGTTATCTGGTGAAGAGTTAGATACATCTAAAGCTGAGGAATTAGGATTGCCGTCTAATTCCGGCAAGACTAATCAGGACAGAGAAGCAGAATCTCTAAATAATGTGCAGCAAATTTTGAATTTGGTGAGTTACTACAGTCCTGTAATCATTTGTTTTGATGAAATAGATGTAAAGACAAGTTGTAGAGATGATGGCTTGACAACACCCCAGGTAATTGCCGATCTAGTTAAGCGTTTGTACGATACTCTCGAACACTCCGATCTCGGTCAAGGTTTGGTTATTATCACAGTAATGATGCCCGATACCTGGCAAAAAATAGTTAACCTAATGCCTGGCGGTATACCCGATCGAGTTTCAACATACACACAGCGAAAACCAATCGATTTAAAATACTTGAATGGTGATTCTTTAGTTGATTTAGTCGGACTATGGTTACAAGATTTCTATCAAGTCAGGAATTTAAACCCTCCTCATCCGGTCTACCCATTTGAGGAAACTCAACTGAGAGAACATGGCAGAGGTAAGCCAACTGTACGGGAAGCTTTGAACTGGTGTGCCGAGAATTTTCAAGTTTTCATGCCTCCAATACCTGAACTTCCCGAAGATCCTATTGAGCGGTTTGAGTTTGCTTTAAACAAGGAACTTGAGGCAGATATCGGAGAGGATATCGAAAATGATTCCACAATTGCTAAGGCTATTTACTTTGGCTTTGAAACATTGAAAGGTCAGACGGTAGATAATGTAACAATTGATGATATTACCGCAGAAATAAAACCCAAAATACCAAATGCAAATTGGATTAAGTTCAAGATAATTGGCACTGAAAATGGCAGAGCTATCAAGATTGGGGTTGCAGTCATCCAATCTCCTCAATCTGAATTAGTTGCTGGATTAAAGCGCTTAACTGATTATCAAAAATTTGATTTAACGCGCGGTTGTTTAGTCCGTTCCCAATCAAAAATAGATAAAATCAAGAAAAACTCTAAAGCCTACAAGCTTCTAGAAGAACTCGTGTCAGTTGAAAAAGGCGGTGAGGTAGTGTATTTGATTGAAGAGCAAATAAAGCCAATACTGGCTCTCCGTGCTGTTTGTCAAAAATGCCGAGATTACAATTTAACAGAAGAGCAGATATTTGATTTTATATCTCAGAAGCAGCTCACTTTTGAGAATCTTTTATTGCGGGAAATTTTGAGCGATCCCTCCGGTGAAATGCCTACGGTTGATGATGAAGATGAAAGCCTACTTTTAGAAGACATTTTCAACCCTCCCACCAATGATGATACAGATGATGGGGATCTAAGTGACCTATTTAGTTAACCATGAGCAAATTAATTTTGCTTCAAACAGCTCTGGCTTTACCAAATCCAGATATTGAAGCTTTAATCGAAGGACGAATGATTGCAGCTATGCCTCGGATGTTTCTGAATCCGGGGCGGACATTTGCTTTGTATCCAGCCAATTTGTCGGTTGATTTGCTATCGGGCGATCTATATTATCGATCGCATTTTTTACCCGTTGCTCAAAAGGCACTTGCTCAGTTAAATTCAGATAAAGTTTCGATCAAAGCTTGGGCTAGGTGCGAATTGTGCCAAATGGTGAATGAGCCTGAATCATTAGAGGCTTTGTCGCTGTTAACAGTCTGGAAAACAGAGGCATTACAGCAAATTCTCCAGCAGCGTCCGTTTATTTTTGTAGCTTACCTGCGGGTTTATCTGCTACCTCAGCCGCTGGAAATGTCTGTGCATCCCAGCGGCAATTTTGTACCTTTGCCAAAGTCTCTAAATGTTACTGATTCTTCACCTGTGTTGAGCGAGTCTATCTTTGCTAAACGCCGTCAAAAGCTGGAAAAACTAGAGCCTCCTGAACATCCAGAATTGGAAGAGTTGCAAAGTGCATTAGTGCATTTATCCACCACCAACCCAAAAGCCAAACAACTAGACGCAGAAATCAAAAGGTTTCTAGGTTGGAGTAGCGATAAGCCTGTAAAACAAATCAAACCGGATTTAGCTTGGATAAATACCATAGCAGCTTTGGGAAATCGCACCAAAGAACTAGATAAAGACAAAAGCAACTATCAAGCAGGAACAGACTTTGAAATTGTAGTGCGCGATAGCCTTGAGTTTTTGGGGTTTACAATAGATTATGCTCACAAAGGTGGTGCTGGCGGCTTAGATTTATTATGCTCCAAACCTTACCCCTTAGTTGGCGAGTGCAAAGCCGGTAAAAAAATCCCTAATGATACAGCAGTTCAATTGCTGAATTTAGGAACGCTACGCCTCCAAGATAAAGAAACACTCGCAAAAGCAACTAAGTTGATTATTGGCCCTGGCGTTCCAACTACTCAACTTATGGATGCAGCAAAAAAACACGGTATGGCAATTATGAACCCTGAAACGCTTGAAAAACTGGTTAAACTTCAAAGCAACTATCCTAACTCGGTGGACTTATTTAAACTGAAAGAATACTTAAAACCGGGACAATCTGATGATGAAGTTGCTAAATATATTGAGCAAGTTGAACAAGAAATTAAAGTGCGATCGCACGTTCTTTCTATTCTCAAAAACTATTTAGAAAATTCTGGTTCTGAACGAGCAAGTGTCGATGCTCTTAGCGGTGCGTATTCAATGTCTAACCCACCCAAGAAGTTGTCCCGCGAAGAGTTGCACGAAATGTTAGTAGAACTTTCTTCTCCCCTGACAGGTTATGCAGGGCGAATTAAAGGAGAGAGCTTGGGGCGCGATCGCTTTTATTTCCTGCGCGATTTGCGATTAGACGATTGAGATACATCAAGGGCGATTCCCTACGGGATAGCTTCGCCGCGCGCACTTCATCCAATCCCCTACACAGCATCAGGATCTACGCCCAACTCCCGCAACCTCGCCGCCAATCTTTCAGCACGCTGTTCGACTGTTTGTAGTTGCTGCAATTGAGCTTGTTCTGCCTTAATTAACCCTTCCACCAATGGCGGAGCTAAAATTTCATTTACTGATAATCTCAGATTGGGAAATACTACAGATTCCATTTCCTCACCCGGCAAGAAATCTGTATACGTGTAACCATCTTCACCTTCAATCAATGCAAAAAGCCGGATTTTTTGCTTGCCCGTTTTAGGGTCAACAATGCAATATTCTGGCACATTCGCTAATTCGTACTCTCCGCGTTTAATCACGTAATCTGCACGGCGATTTTCGCTCACCACCTCTACCACTAACAGTGGCTTTTCCTCAAAATCGAGGATACCTGCACCGGGTCTAGCAGCAGCTTGTTCCAAAAGACTTTGAGTGCAGACAACTACATCGGGAATCCGAGATTTATCTTCATCTGTTCTCACTCCCAGACCCGTTTTTACTACTAAGTCGAGATTGTGTTCAGCTAGGTAACGCTGCAACTGGTAAACTAAATATTCGCAAATTTTGATGTGTAAAACTGTTGCTGTTGGCATCGGGATTAATTTGCCTTTGTACAGTTCATATTTTACATCCGATTCTCCTTGATAAAATCGGTATTCTTCAAAAGTTAATGTCGGCGAAGTATCGAGCTGTTTTTCTTCGACTGCTGGCACAATAGATTGAGACATATATTTTTACCTATCTCGATAGTTTTCTATTATACTCAATTTTGATTTTAACATTCAAGGCATTGAGTACGAAAAGATTGATCGCCCTTATTGACAATCAAGCAATTTGATCCGGTTAAATATTTAGTTCAGTTCACCATTGGGGCGATCGCCTCAACAACGCTGTAGCTGCCTCACTGTCGAGAGGTTTAGAGAAAAAGAACCCCTGACCGTACTCGCAGCCGATCGCCCGCATTTGAGCCAATTGGACGGCGGTTTCGACCCCTTCTGCCACTACCTCCATCCCCAAACTGCGCGCCAGCATGACGATCGCCCGCACGATTTCCAAATTTTCGCCCATTTCCCCGATGCGGCTGACAAAAGAGCGATCGACCTTCAAAATATTAATCGGGAACTTGTGCAAATAACTTAGAGACGAATAACCAGTGCCGAAATCATCAATACACAGCCCGATACCCAAGTCTCTCAACTGCGAAAGCATCGCCGCCGCCGCTTCTCCATCTTCCATCACCACACTCTCAGTAATCTCCAACTTCAAACAGCGAGCGTCAACACCTGTTTCCAGCAAAACTTGCTTAATTTGCTCGATCGACTCCGGTTCCGCAAACTGCCTTCCGGAAAGATTTACTGCGACTGTCAGCGGCGAATTTCCCACAGGTAAATTCAAACTCTGCCACTTAATAATTTGGCGGCAGCTTTCGTTCAAAACCCACAAACCCAAAGGCGTAATTAACCCTGTTTCCTCCGCCATCGCAATAAATTCCATCGGGGAAACTAAACCCCTTTCCGGGTGCAGCCAGCGCACCAGCGCCTCAAATCCGATAACTGAGCCGCTTTTTAAACAAACGATCGGCTGATAATAAACAGTAAAAGGACATTCCAATTTAAAAGGAGCAAATTGCGACTTCGGACGCTCCAACTTGCGATCGATTTCGCTCATCGGCGAGTTGTCCTCCACCGCCACACATCCGAAATCCAGTATCGAATATTTCAAATTTAGTTCTTCAACCGACTCCCGCAAATCGTGTTCCAAGTGCATCAAAGCCACCGCCTGAGTGTGCATCGCACTGGTAAATACTTCGTAGCGAGCTTTACCCAGAGCTTTTGCCCGGTACATCGCAATATCAGCATCGCGCAAAATATCTCCTGACCACTGATATTTGTCGGTACTCAAAGCAATGCCGATGCTAGCAGTAATTAAAACTTTATTACCTTCCAAATAAAGCGGTCGTTCGATCGTTTTGAGAATTTCCTTTGCTTGGGCGATCGCCTCATCCACACCGTGAATTTCTTCTAGCAAAATCACAAATTCATCTCCCCCCAGACGAGCCACCGTATCGCCTGGCCGCAAACAAGTCAAGAGACGGCGAGCCACAGCCACCAACAGCCGATCGCCCGTGCGGTGTCCCTGGCTGTCATTAATCACCTTAAACCTGTCCAAATCCAGAAACAGCACCGCAAACTGATAGCTAGGATGCCGTTGCGCGCGGGCAAAAGCTTGCCCCAACCTGTCAGTCAACAAAGCGCGGTTCGGCAACTCCGTCAGCGCATCGTGCAAA
The DNA here is from genome assembly GCF_036702115.1 of Microcoleus sp. LAD1_D5. Classification (NCBI taxonomy): domain Bacteria; kingdom Bacillati; phylum Cyanobacteriota; class Cyanophyceae; order Oscillatoriales; family Microcoleaceae; genus Microcoleus; species Microcoleus sp. LAD1_D5. The sequence continues at coordinate 31,903 of NZ_JAUBSA010000045.1, forward strand.
GCATCGTGCAACAATTGGTCTTCAGCCACCTTGCGCTCAGTCACGTCGTGACAGTTGACCACAATTCCCCGCACCGAAGGTTCGTCGAGCAAATTCGTCGCCACCGCTTCCAACACGCACCAGAAACCTTCCTTGTGCTGCACTCGGTATTCCGCCATTCCCAGGCTAACTCTCGGCATTTGCATGACACCTTTGAACACTTGATCCACCATCGGCAATTCGTCAGGGTGAATCAAGTCAAATATAGACCGGCCGAGGACTTCCGCCGTCGGGTAGCCCAAAATCCGCTCTAGGGAAGGAGATACATAGCGACAAAAGCCTTTCTCGTCGAGAATCACAATAATGTCTCTAGCATTTTCAATCAACGATCGAAAGCGCTTCTCGCTTTGCCGCAGCTCTTGTTCCGTGCGCTTGCGATCGGTAATATCGGTATTCATGTAAATCAGACCGACAATTTTCCCTGTAGGGTCTTTAATAGCATCGGCCCGCAGCAGCATTGGCAAAATTTGGCCACTTTTAGTGCGGTTAGTAACTTCACCCAACCAAGAATAACCCTGGGCGATCGTATCGAGTACCTCGCTGGCGACTGCAGAGTCAGCAAAAACTGTCGCTATACCTCCAGCTAACTTAAGTTCCTCTGCGGTGTCCCATTCAAATAGCTGAGAAAACGCTTGATTTTGATAAATGTGAGTGCCGTTCGCATCGCTGATGCCGATCGCGTCACTCGAACTTTCCACCGCCTTGCGAGTCAGCACCAGAGCTTCTTCTGCCCGCTTGCGCTCGGTAATGTCAATCCCTACCAAACAAGCTGCTTTGCCCAGATCGTACTTTTGAGCCACAATCAAATAATATCCCTCCGACTCTCCCCCGTTGGTTTGTACCTTAACGTTGAGTTCTTTAACCGCTTCCGTAGCGTCGCCGGCAAAAAACTCCACCACAAAAGAGTTAAAATCCGAGCTAGCGCCCAGAAAACCAATATCTTGACCGACAAAAGCCGACGGCCGCAAACCATGCAGTTTGGCTAAGTGCTGGTTAACCCCCAAATAGCGCAAATCCGAGCTAATCCAAGATACTGTTCCCGGAACTGCTTCCAAAATCGTTTGCAGTTGGTCGTTAGCTTGCTGCAATGCTTGCTGCACTTCACATATTGGTTCCGACAAGTCGGACTGAACTCCTACAAAGTGAGTCAAATTAGCGTTGTCGTCTCGCACCGGAGATAGCGATAATTTGCTCCAAAAAGGAGTGCCGTCTTTGCGGTAATTTTTGATGGCTGTCTGGATTTCTAGACCTTGGCGCAAGGCGTCGCGGATCTTAGCTACAGTAGTTCGATCGGTATCCGGGCCTTGCAAAAATCGGCAATTGCGGCCCAAGACTTCACGGGCGCAGTAACCTGTCATCCGTTCAAAGGCCGGATTGCAATAAACTATGGGACAGTCGGGTGCATTGGCGTCAGCAATCACAATGCCGCTGCTAGTAGCGGCCAAAGCTCGATCGCATAGGCACAGGGCTTCTGACCCAGTATGGCGATCGCCGATACCCCCCACTTCACCTAAATTAGAAATTGACTGGTTCTCCCGATCTCCCATCAGCCGAACTTTCAAGCAAACCTTTACAATTTCCGAGTTGCTTCTTACTTTAACGTTTTTCAGGATTCGCGCAACGTAAATTGTATCTCCGCATTTAAGTAAGCGGGATTTCACCTTAGTGGTTAGTTGTATTTTCTACCCTTGCTGTTGGGCATTTAAAAAAGCACCTCTTCACTTCCCCACTGAAAAACCCTCTATTCTTCTCCCCCTCAGACTCTCTCCCCCTCTCCCCTTCTCCCCGCGCCCTGGCCATCACGATCCGCAGCAGCTTATTTAGCAGGAGTTGCAGCTTGAGAAGTCGGCGGCGCAATATTAATTAATGGCAAAGTTCCCCCTCCTCCCATTACTGTCGGAAACTGGCCGTTCCATTTTTCAATCGCTTGCTGCTGCAAAATTTCGGCAGTTAAAGTTTGCCGCTGCAAGCGTTGAGCTTCAGCTTTACCCTTAGCACGGTTAATTTCAGCTTGAGCATCTTGGGTGGCTTTTTGAACTGTAAATTCTGCTTGTTTAGCTTCTTGTTCTGCTATTTGTTTGGATTCGATGGCTTTGCTAAATTCTGGAGAAAAGCCAAAATTTATTAACGAAACATCTCTGACAATGACGCCGTAAGGTTCCAAGCGCTTTTTGAGGCTGTTGTCGATTTCTGTTTTGAGTTCGGTGCGCTTAGTGATAATTTATTCGGCGGTTTTTTTAGAAGTTGCTGCTTTGAGAACTTCCGAAATTGCCGGACTCAGAATGCTGGTAACAATTTGTTCTTCGTCTCCCACTTGTTGAAAAACTTGATTAACTTTGGCGGGGTCAACATTCCAGTTGACTGCCAAATCTGTAGTAATGCTTTGCAAATCTTTGGATGCTGCATCTGCTTTTAAATCAGTTTTTTGTACCCGCACGCTGAGAGTTTTTACAGAGGTGACGATCGGTAAAATCGGGTGGATGCCTTCATCTAAAATCACGTCTTGAACTTTGCCTAGATCGCATCATAACGCCGCGTTCCCCTGCGCCGACGAGGGCAAAAGGTCTTAAAATTAAGGCGGCGATGATGAAGACGATGCCACCGACGATGTAGAGAGCTAGGTTGTACCGAACACTTTGCATGGTTTTCATATGTTAACTCAGCTAGGTTGTGTTACTGGATGTTAGTTTTATCTGGGCTATTATCTAAAATTCTAACTTCATGTTCATGGTATAACAACTTATAAATTCATTTATTTTTTTCATAAAAGTCATATATGTTTGATAGTCGGAGAGCCTCTTAAATTAAAAAACTGTTAGATTGCCCTTACATTGATGCTCTGGTATGAACAATGGCACTTGTACCTTGCTGAGATTGTTGATGAATAAATGTTGCAATCATCTTGACAAGGAAGAGTATTTTAGATAAAGAAGAAGTAAATAGATAGCTCGCTCGCTCTCCGACAAGGAATAAAATGGCGATCGCAAAGAGAAAGCTTTCTAGAGAGCGAAAAGCTCAGAATTGAACAGCTAATTTTTGGGTAAATTTTAATGGTAAATGACAGGTGCGTGCCGGTAAAACCTTTGCGGGTTGGTGCAAGCACAAGCGAAAGAGAAAATTTCTGTCTACGACGTACAGACTTTATATGTAGAATTGGGTTCGCCCCGCCTTGCTCAACCCTCCTGAGTAGAAAAAAAGACTCCTTGGGCAAGTTGGGAATTTATAGCGAAAAAGGATAAAAATCCGAGTTTAAAAATGCCCGAAAACAAGTTACGCTTAGATGAGAACGGTTAAATAGAAGTCTAATGTTGCAGCGACACCCTTGGCCGCAGACAATTGAAGAGGCGATCGCCATTCAAGAACAGCTTCGGTCAGAGGTTATTACCGAAAATCAATGGTCGCCAGTTCGGTACGTCGCAGGCGTAGATGTCGGCTACGACAGTGCAAACGACGTATCGCGGGCCGCTGTAACAGTTCTGAGCTTTCCCGACTTACAGTTGCAGCAGCAAGCTGTGGTTCGTAGTCCTACAACTTTTCCTTATATTCCCGGTTTTCTGTCTTTTCGAGAAGTGCCGGCAGTTCTCGAAGCTTTGGAAAATATCAGTTTGACGCCAGACTTGATATTGTGCGATGGTCAAGGACTAGCCCACCCCCGCAGATTCGGTCTTGCCTGCCATTTGGGGGTTTTGACCGGGATTCCCACGATCGGAGTTGCCAAAAATCGATTTATTGGAGAACATTCAGAAGTCGGACTCGACCGCGGCAGTTGGCAACCCTTGCTGCTGGAGGGATCAACGGTAGGCGCAGCGCTAAGGACGCAAACAGGGATAAAACCGATTTATGTTTCGATAGGTCATAAGGTAAACTTGATAAGTGCGATCGAGTACGTCCTGCGCTGCGCCCCAAAATATCGCTTACCAGAAACAACTCGATCGGCAGACCACCTAACATCGGGATAACTGGCAAGCGCGGAAGGCAGCAAAAAAAAGTAAAAAGACCAAAAAAGCATCCGTCTTTGGACTTTTAATTTTTGAGGTGGCGCGGTTAAGTCGAAAAATCCTCTGAGTCTACTGCCAATCAGCTTTGGGTTCCATCCTTCCAGCGAACTAAAGAATGACTATACCTGAGAAAGAGGTATAAAAGTTGGGGAGGTTTATAGAATGATTAAAAGACAGTAACCAGCTTAAAACATTGGCGGCTCTAACTATAGTGCCGGGTGTGAACTATTTTTAGTTCACATTAGTAAATTATGAAAGAGTCATCCTGCGAGTTAAACCAAAAGCTGAGATTCGTCTGATGAGGTTTCATAATTTACCGTCGGATATCTCACCACTGACTGGGAGTAACCACGACAGTGGGAGGCGAAGGCGCGATCAAGCTAAAAAATCAGAAACAAACAAGGAGACAGTCATGGCTGAGAAAAGCAAACGCGGATTCGCTTCTATGGATGCAGAAAAACAGCGCGCAATTGCTAGCAAAGGCGGAAAAGCTGCACACGAGAAAGGAACTGCACACGAATTCACCCCTGAAGAAGCCAGACAAGCTGGTCAAAAAGGCGGCGAAGCTGTCAGCAGAAATCGCGAACACATGGCTCAAATTGGTCGCGAAGGCGGTCGGAAAAGCCGCAAGAGCGAAGCTTAAGTCTCTCAAGGCTGACCCTGTAATGAAAGATTGCACAGTTGCAGCGTGAGAGATAGGACTAGGACAGTCAGCGCTTGAGGAGGTGGGGCGATCGAATTTCCAAAGGTAGTTCGATCGCCCAACCTCCAAAATTCGTCACTAGCCCACCAAAGCTTCGTAAATGTAAAAACCCCCCAGGAATGAGTTTTTAGTAATAGTTGGCCAATCTTGAACGGCAATTTTTGAACCAAGCTGCACTGCGGTCAATAATTTTGCGGGAAAGAAAAGCTGGCAAAGCGCGAGTCAGTCTCTCAAAAAAAGCCAATACGAGCACTAAAAGCCCCGAAATCAGGGCTTTTTTGTTTAGCTGCACATAATATTTTTAGAACTTCGATCGAGTCGGCGTCAATAATTCTAATTAAGTTTTTTGGTGAGGAAGTCCGTCCTCAAAATAAATCAGCTAATATTTTTTTATATTTTTGAGCTAATTATAAAATCATGACAAACCAGCTCACTTTAGCATGGACAGAAGCTGGGGTGCGTCAAACTCTGACAATTCAAAACGGACAGCCGAGCAAAAATCCGGGAACCGTGAGGATCGGGCGCGATCCGGCGAAGTGCGATATAGTATTTTCGCATCCCAGCGTATCGGGGCTGCACGTTGAAATATTTTTTAATCAGGAATTGCAGGAGTATGCAGTGCGGAATTTGCGCGAAAGCAATCCGCCACTGGTAGATGGACAAATTCTCGCCCGAGGCGAAGCAAAATTGAACTCGGGAAGCCACATCCATTTAGGCCAAGTGCAAATCGAGGTGGTGAATGTGACGGAGGTGGAGGTAGCCGCGCCCCAGACAGTTTTGCTGTCTGGGCCTCCCGCACCTGGTAACTTTCACTCGACGGGGCCTTCAAAATATGGTTTGCAGTGTCCGAAGTGCAGCCGAATTTCGCCTTACGCACAGTTGAATGCGGGGTGTCCGTGGTGCGGTACTTCTTTGGCGGCGGCAGCGAGTGTAATGCTGTCTCCGTGAAAGTTGGAAAAAGGCAAAATCGACCTATCCGCTAAACACTCTCAAATTCAAAAATCTTTTTTGCAGAAAGCTCAAAGCCGACGGCTGATGTTTAAAAAATAATCATGAATTCTCCACCCTTGCGCCTGCGACTGACTTGGACAGATACAGCTACGGGGGATTGTCGATCTCCGATACTCGACTTACCCATCGCTTTGGGACGAATTTTTGAAGCTATGCCTGCCACAATCAACGGGGAACGAGTTTCTCGAATTGCCCTCAGCAGTAGTCAAGTTTCTCGCTTTCACGCAGTGATTGGCACCGAAGGTAACAGTATTGTACTCACTGACACGGGCAGCCGCAACGGTACTTTTGTGAACGGCATTGGCCAAACCCGGTGCGTGCTGGCAAACGGGGATATGCTGCAAGTTGGGCCCTACGCGATCGGCATTTCTTTTGCTGTGAATTCCCCTGAAACGCCGTCGGTCAATTTTCACATTTTCTTTAACCCGCAGACCAATGGGCCAGATCCCGCGTTGGGCCAGCCAATAATGTTGCAGCTTCCTCAAACAGCTAGTAGGGAAGAATTTCCGCCGATCGCATTTTTGCACGCTTCTCAAGTGTCAATGCGATCGCTCCAATCTAGGGGACTCCCTGTGACAGAAGTTGATTGGGCTGCCGTTGGCGGCGGTTTGGGCAGCTTTATTTGGGTGGATTTGCTGAGAATTTGCGGCGTGAAAATCGATCGAATTGCTGTTTTGGGCATGGAAAACCAGCCTTACGCCCGCTATTTGCGTTTGTGCCTGAATTCTCAAATTCCGCTGCGGGAACGCCTGCGATCGAATTCTGACTCTTGTCCAGACAACATTTGGGGCTGGCCTCCCTATGCTTTGCGGGAAGCTTGGCAGGAATTGCTGAAAGGGCGTTTGGGGATGTCGTTGAAGTTGATGTGGCAGGTGTTTGGTGAACCGACTTTTGCCGAAACTTATACCCCTCGCGCGGGGAATGTGTTTGATTCTATTGACCGGGAAGTCGATCGAATTGGGTGGAATCAGATGTTTCGCTACGGTAGAGTGCGGGGAATTCGCAAGACAGATGACGGCAGGTACGCGATCGCTTATTCTCGATCGGATGCGGATCACCGCGACCACGCTTTTTTAATCGCGCAATACGTACACTTAGCCACCGGCTATCCCGCCATTCAATTTCTGCCGGACTTGCAAGCTTACCGCGAAAAAACCCAGGATTTTGAGTCAGTTGTCAACGCTTACGAAAGCCACGACGGCGTTTACGAAAAATTGGAGGCCAGCGGCGGCAGCGTGTTAATTAGAGGCCGGGGAATTGTGGCTTCGCGCGTTGTGCAGCGAATTTACGAAGCGCGACAGCGGAACAGTAATATTCAAGTATTGCATTTGATGCGATCGCCCAAACCTCAAGGTAACAAATTTAAGCTCGCTGAGCGTAGCGTCGAAAATCACTACGAATTTCAACCTTTCAACTGGCCGAAAGCTTGCTGGGGCGGGGAACTCCGCGTACTTTTGGAAAAAGCTGCCCCGGAATTTCGGCCGCAGTTGCTCACCGACTGGGGCGGAACTACCACAGCCCAGCGCAGCGACTGGCGGCGAATTGTCAAAGAAGGTTTAAGTCAAGGATGGTATCAAATTACCTTCGGGGAAGTCGAGCGAGTCGAGCGCGACAGTCAAAACCGCACGGTGACGTACATTCAGGAGAAGGAACTCAAGGGGCAAATTAAGTTAGAAGCTGATTTTATTATTGATGCTACGGGTTTGGACGCTAAGGTAAAAACCAGTCCCCTGTTAAACGATTTGGTAGTTCAATACAATCTTCCCCTCAACGGTTTGGGCCGGCTGAGTGTTAACAACGATTTTGAAGTGCCCGAATTGCGTAATTCTTCTGCTAACAACACAGAAGGCCGGGTATACGCAGCCGGCGCGATTACTTTGGGGGGGGCTTACGCGCCGGTAGACAGTTTTTTGGGCTTGCAATACGCCGCCTTGCGTTCGGTTGAAAGTCTGGCCGCCAACCGAGTTCCGGGTGTGCGGAAATTGAGCGTTTGGCGATCGTTTGTGCAGTGGTGGAAGTGGATTTTAAATAAATCTCCTGATTGATTAGAAACAAAACCGTTTCGCATTCAATCTAAAATCCAAAATCTAAAATCCAAAATCGAATGACTCCCACCTTATTTGGCCGATGGCAAACTCGAATATTATTATTTGCAACTGTAGGCGTTTTAGTAACACTGCCATTTTTTCTAGGTTTAATCGCTGGTAAATCAGGCTCGATCTTTTTCGGGATTTTAGGGTATGTAGCGATTTTTGGCATTGGCTGGGATGCTTTATATATCTACATCCAGCAGTTTCGCTGGGATCGAGATTGGCCCGGCGCGTTTCAATTACTCGCTGGAATTTGGGAAGCACTTTTTGTGTTATTTTTAATCAAAATTATCGGTTTGCCGGGGATACCTGCACAAGATTTTGATTTGGGAGCTTTTGCATTGCATTATAGTTTAGTGTGGCTGGCTATTTATCTGGCATCCCAAACACTGATGCGGATTTTGTTTCCCCACTGGCGTTTCCGAGGCGGGCAATGGTTGTAATAATATTGTGTGATTTTTGTGATGCCTGTAGGGGCGGGTTTTACCAATAATAATCGCCTCAAATTAATAATCTCATAAACCCGCCCCGCCCCGGTCAATTACCAATTACCAATTCCCCATGCCCAATTCCCAATTCCCCATCCCCTGTATTTTCTCATTTTTTTCGGGTTCTGGCTTGCTCGATCTGGGTTTTGAGTCGATCGGCTTTAATGTAGCCTATGTCAATGAAATTTTCCCACCTTTCATGCAAGCATATCGTTATTCTCGGCAGTGCCTGAATTTGCCGCTACCAGAATACGGATATTGCGAAGGAGAGGAAGCAGATGTAACTCGACTTGTAGGGGGAGAACCAGCTTTTCGCCTGCGGGAATTGATGCAGGATGCCCGCAAGCATCACGATATTGTGGGATTTATCGCGGGGCCGCCTTGTCCTGACTTTTCTATTGGTGGTAAAAACCGAGGTCAAGAAGGAGATAAAGGTCAACTTTCTGCTTCGTACATTGAATTAATTTGTCAGCAGCAGCCAGATTTCTTTTTAGTTGAAAATGTAAAAGGTTTGTGGAGAACCAAAAAACATAAATCTTTTTACGACAAACTAAAACATCAGTTGGCTGATTCGGGATACGTTTTTGCCGAACGTTTAATTAATGCGATAGAATACGGTGTACCACAAGATAGAGACAGAATTATTTTGATTGGCTTTAGAAACAATCTAATCAAAAATTTAGGTTTTTCCCTAGACCCAAAAACCCAAATGTTACCGGAAAAATTATTTCCCTGGCTAAGTCATATATTATATCCCAAATCAGAAGTTTTTTCTCATCCTTGGCCTGAGAGAAATGCCTTTGCAGCCGATAACTTCTTGCCTTGTCCTGATGACCTGCCCCAAAATTTAACGGTTGAGTTTTGGTTTCAAAAAAATGATGTTGTAAACCATCCCAATGCCCAACATTATTTTCAACCCAAAGCTGGCATTAAGCGATTTGCTTCCGTTGATGAAGGAGATGATTCAAAAAAATCTTACAAGCGCTTGCATCGGTGGCGTTATTCGCCGACAGCTTGTTACGGCAATAACGAAGTTCACTTGCACCCTTACAAACTTCGCCGGCTTTCTGTTGCAGAAACACTGGCTATTCAGTCACTGCCTAAAGATTTTGTACTGCCGGCCAAGATGACGTTGACTAATATGTTTAAAACTGTTGGCAATGGGGTTCCTTATTTGGCTGCACAAGGTATTGCCAAAACAATTTTACAGTTTTTATCTCACTAAAAAAACAGAATAGCCAGATACCGACTTCGCATAATTTGTCTGGGGTATAAAGCTATTTGTAGGGTAAGGTACGCATTGCACACCCTACAATTACTAAAAATTCCAATTACCAGACGTATCTCGTTTAACATAGAAGTGTTATAATAAATTGTTAAGGTTGAAAACCTATATTTTTTATTGCCTGCAATTCGCCATGACCGTTAAACCCCGCCGCTACCACATCACTACTTTCGGATGCCAGATGAATAAAGCCGACTCGGAACGGATGGCCGGCATTCTCGAAAATATGGGCTTTGAGTTCTCGGAAGACCCGAACGAAGCTAGCTTGATTCTCTACAATACTTGCACGATTCGCGATAATGCCGAACAAAGAGTTTATTCTAACCTCGGAAGGCAAGCTCATCGCAAGCGCCAAGAACCGGGTTTAACTTTAATTGTAGCTGGATGCGTGGCGCAGCAGGAAGGTGAAGCGCTGCTGCGGAGAGTGCCGGAATTAGACTTAGTAATGGGGCCACAACACGCTAACCGACTTGAAGATTTGCTCGAACAAGTTTTTGAGGGCAATCAAGTTGTGGCGACTGAAGCTGTGGAGATTATGGAGGATATTACTAAGCCGCGCCGCGACAGCAAGGTGACTGCTTGGGTGAATGTAATTTACGGCTGCAATGAACGCTGCACTTATTGTGTTGTCCCGAATGTTCGCGGGGTTGAACAGTCGCGAATGCCGGAGGCTATTCGCGCTGAGATGGAGGATTTGGGCCGTCAAGGTTACAAGGAGGTGACTTTGTTGGGGCAAAATATTGATGCTTATGGACGGGATTTGCCGGGGACCAAACCGGGCGGCAGCAACCAGCATACTTTGACGGATTTGCTTTATTTTTTGCAGGATGTGCCTGGTGTCGATCGCCTGAGATTTGCTACTAGCCACCCGCGCTATTTTACGGAGAGATTGATTAAGGCTTGTGCGGAATTACCGCAGGTTTGCGAACATTTTCACATTCCTTTTCAGTCGGGAGATAATGATATTTTGAAAGCAATGTCGCGAGGCTATACTCAGGAAAAATACCGCCGGATTATTGATACAATTCGCCGTTATATGCCGGATGCTTCGATTACTGCGGATGCGATTGTCGGTTTCCCTGGGGAGACGGAAGCACAGTTTGAGAAGACTTTGAAGTTGATCGAAGATGTTGGTTTCGATTTGGTGAATACTGCGGCTTATTCGCCTCGCCCTGGGACGCCTGCGGCTTTGTGGGAAAATCAGTTGAGTGAGGATGTGAAAGCCGATCGCCTGCAACGAATCAATCATGTAGTGACAACAACGGCGATGGAACGATCGCAGCGCTATTTCGGACGCACTGAAGAGGTTTTGGTAGAAGTCCAGAATCTCAAAGATCCAACTCAGGTGATGGGACGCACTCGCGGCAATCGTCTCACATTTTTTAAGGGCGATATTGCTGAATTGGCGGGTAAAATTGTGCGGGTTAAAATTACAGATATTCGCGCTTTTAGCTTGACGGGAGAAATGGTGGGATAGTTTTGAGTATTAAGTTTTGAGTTTAATTCCCACAAATACTGTTTGCGAACTCAAACTCAATACTCAAAATAGAAATGGTAGTTACATCGCAACTAGATTAGTGGAAAGAAGCAATTTAATATGGGCGCAAATTCTGCATAAACCCATTAGCATTTTGCTGCAAACAACTATTCCGACAACGAAGGAGGACTGAAGTATTGAGCGTTTCTGTTTACTCCGGGAATATCTAACTGCACTGAAGGACGATGAAGCAAATAAACTGTTTCAAGTGAGGGCAAGAAATCGGGAATCGAATGCTGAGGGAAATGATGGGATTTTAAGCTATTTGGGGGATGCAATTTTTAACTCTCTGTGGCTGTTTGTTGTGGATTGTGGCGACGTTTTAACTGAAAATGACCGGGGTGAATTCAGGCTTTTGACAGGCGGGAGGGGGGATTTTAACCGCAGAGAGCGCAGAGAACACAGAGGAAGAGTGGGAGGGAGGAGATAAGTAGTTTTAAGGCGGTTCGTTTCTGCGTTGGCTGCGCTAACTGCGTGTATATTTGTCAAAAAGTGCTAGGAGTATTGAAAAATGACAAAGATGCGGATCGGGCTATTGTTCGGGGGGCGATCGGGCGAACACGAAGTCTCAATTAGTTCGGCGCGGGCGATCGCCCGTGCCCTCGCTGCTGAGGAAAATGCCTCTAAATACGAAGTTCTGCCCTTTTACATCCAAAAAAACGGCCGCTGGCTGTCGGGAACATTACCTCAACAAGTCTTAGCCACCGGAAAACCTCTGGAAATAGAGCAAGAACCAGGACAAGATGACTCTCCCGCGTCTGGACAGTTTCCTAATTTTAATGCCGTAGATGTTTGGTTCCCTGTTTTGCACGGGCCAAACGGCGAAGACGGTACGGTGCAAGGATTGCTGAAATTAATGCAAGTTCCTTTTGTCGGTTCCGGGGTTTTAGGTTCGGCGCTGGGAATGGATAAAATTGCGATGAAAATGGCTTTTGCTCAGGCTGGTTTGCCGCAGGTAAAATACATCGCTGTCAACCGTTCTGAAATCTGGTCTAATCCTTGCGTTTTCCCCAAACTCTGTGATAAAATTGAAGCAGATTTGGGTTATCCTTGCTTTGTCAAACCGGCGAATTTGGGTTCGTCTGTGGGAATTTCTAAAGCTCGATCGCGCGCTGAATTAGAAGCTGCCCTCGACAGCGCCGCCAGCTACGACAGGCGGATAATTGTCGAAGCGGGTGTGGTGGCTAGAGAATTAGAATGTGCAGTTTTGGGTAACGATAATCCCCAAGCTTCAACGGTGGGAGAAATTACTTTTCAAAGCGATTTCTACGACTACGAAACTAAATACACCCAGGGACAAGCCGACTGCTCAATCCCGGCAAAAGTCAGCGGGGCGATCGTCTCGCAAATCCAAGAAATGGCAGTACAAGCATTTTTGGCTATAGACGCAGCAGGTTTAGCGCGAGTAGACTTTTTCTACATTGAATCAACCGGAGAAGTTTTGATTAACGAAATCAACACTTTTCCCGGCTTTACAGCTACCAGTATGTATCCGCAAATGTGGGCAGCGGACGGCATTTCTTTCCCTCAATTAGTAGATCGTTTAATTCAACTAGCTATCGAACGGCATGGGGAAAAAGGTTGAATCGCGCACTGCAAACTGCTGCCGTGTCAACCGAAAAAAAATTATTTTCGCAGGTAATATATCCATTCCAGCGGAAACGATATAACATGGTTGTGGCAGGCACCGCCTGCCAGCAACCCAATTTCCGCTGCTGGTCGAGCAATTGGGAATTTTAAGCAGTCGGGTATAAATAAATGCACTATAAAATGGTTAACGGAGAAGGGCGAATAGCAGCGTCAATCTCACATCTTTCATCTCAAAATTTAACTCGGTTAACTTAGATGAGACGTTTCACTCAACTGCCGCAGTGGTGGACTTACGGACTGGTATTTCCCCTAGCGGTACTCAACTGCTGGTTAGCCCTCCTAGTCTTTGAATATTTCCGCGCCCTGATTACAGTTTTGGTAGTGGCTACAGTGCTGTCTTTTTTGCTAGATTATCCAGTGCGCTTTCTGCACAGATACGGCCTGAAGCGCGATCGAGCAGTTTTGTCGGTATTGTTTTTGACTTTACTGCTATTGGTGGTTTTAGGTCTCACTCTGGCACCCATTCTGCTAAACCAAATCACTGAACTCGCCACCAGGCTGCCGACTTGGATAGTTTCTGGCACAGAACAGATTGAAGCGTTCCACAATTGGGCGGAAAATCGCAATCTCCGCATTGATGTTAGCGGTTTGACTACCCAATTGAGCGATCGACTTTCAGCTCAGTTGCAGTCTCTCACTGGCGAAATTCTCAAATTTGGCTTGGGTGCTGCAGACAGTCTGTTGAATTTCCTCCTGACAATAGTCGTGACCTTCTACTTACTCTTGCATGGCGATCGCGTGTGGGAAGGCTTGTTTAAATGGTTTCCCTCCAAGCTGAGCCTTCAATTGCGAGAGTTGCTGGCGCGAAGCTTCCACAACTACTTCGTCGGGCAAGCAACTTTGGCGGGTTTGATGGGACTGTCTATCACTGTTGCTTTTTTAATTTTGCGAGTTCCCTTCGGACTGCTGTTCGGTTTGGGTGTGGGTGCAATGACCATAATTCCCTTCGGGGCACCTTTCAGTATTTGCATTGTCAGTTTGCTGATCACATTAAACAACTTTTGGCTCGGCGTCACAGTTTTAGCTGTCGCTACAGTAATTGAGCAAGTAATTGAAAGCGGGGTTGCTCCTCGGTTATTAGGCGGTTTTATCGGTCTCAATCCCGTGTGGATTTTAGTGTCGCTGCTGGTGGGGGTTAAGGTTGCGGGACTAGCAGGTTTGTTAGTTGCTGTGCCGATGGCTGGTTTTATTAAAAATACTGTTGATAGTTTGGAAAGTTCGAGGAACAAGTCGAGGGAAATCGATTCGGTTAGTTCCATTGAACCTGCGGAGCAATAATAGTGCAAACTCCGTTCAAATCTCAAATTTGAACGGAGTTTGGGTCGGCTATTTTAAGTTTGTTGAGTTGGTATTTTAGTTTGAGGCTTTACAGTTTTTTTTACTTCTCTTTAGGTTTAGGCTTTCCGGCTGCTTTAGCTAATGGCATGGATGCAGGCGGTATTAAAAACCCGGTTTCTACTTTAACGTCGATCGCTCACAACAAAGATTTTGCGTAGAAACCGGGTTTTTTGAGTCCAGGATTGTTGTTGACTTCGGATATCAATCCTGTGAAAATTTCGCGGGAAATGCGGAATATGCGAGCTGGCTACCGTAGTTTGTATTATCGCACTCAGACAGCAATTCACCAGTGCCGACCTAGCTCGATCGCACTCCAAAGCTCGAATCCACAGACTATTTGCCTGCGACTGTCCGGTTTCTACCCCAGCTTGTAGGGTAAACCCCACCAGTCAACCAGATAGTATAAATGCTTGAATTAAAATTAAAGAGCCTTTACTTCTAACTTAATTACAGTAGGTGCTAAAAATGCAAAACCCTAATTATAACTCTCCCTCTAACTCTCACCAAATTAATACTATGTCAACCCAAAAAATGCCTGCTTCTGCTCAGCGTTCTAGCCGTTTTTATTTGCCTAAAAAACTTGCTTTTTTATCCCTCATTTTACTCGGCTCCACCGCAACTGTTGGGTGCAACGCCCTAACTTCTCAAGTTCCTGGAAGTTCTAACGCCATTCAAGCTGAACCTTCAAGTACAGCGCAAATCTCAGCATTGCCTGCAAATATACTGCCCTCTCAAGACTCTAATTTTGTCACTAAAGTAGTGCAGGAAGTCGGCCCTGCAGTGGTGCGGATCAACTCTTCTCGGACGGTGACGAACCAAGTTCCTGATGAGATACCTGAGCAATTCCGCCGCTTCTTCGGTTCCGAATCTCCGATTGCACCGGGAAATCGAGTAGAACGGGGTTCTGGTTCGGGTTTTATTTTTGGTTCTGACGGTCGCATTTTGACTAACGCTCACGTCGTTGACCGCGCGGATACGGTGACGGTAAAACTGAAGGATGGCCGCGAATTTGTCGGCAAAGTTTTAGGCGTAGATACAGTTACTGATGTGGCTGTTGTTAAAATTGAAGCTAACAATTTGCCTGTGGTGAGTTTGGGCAAATCTGAAGAATTAGAGCCGGGAGAATGGGCGATCGCGATCGGTAATCCCCTCGGTTTGGACAATACTGTGACTGTGGGCATTATTAGCGCTACAGGCCGTTCTAGCGCCGATGTCGGTGTTCCTGACAAGCGCGTCAGCTTTATTCAAACCGATGCTGCGATCAATCCCGGCAATTCCGGTGGCCCGCTGCTGAACCAGCGCGGTCAAGTTATCGGCATGAATACGGCGATTATTCAAGGTGCTCAAGGATTAGGTTTTGCTATTCCGATCGATCGAGCACAACAAATTGCCGACCAATTAGTAACAACCGGAAAAGCCGAACATCCTTATCTCGGCGTTCGGATGTTGAGCATTACTCCCGCAATCAAGAGAGAATTTAATAACAATCCCAACACCAAATTGAGGCTGACTGAAGATAAAGGCGTGTTAGTTTTGGGAGTTGCGAGAAATTCTCCGGCGGCACAAGCTGGAGTTCGCCTTGCCGATGTGATCAAGAAAATCAACGGTACAGAAGTCAGTGATGCTGGCAGCGTACAGCAAATTGTAGAGAAAACTACAGTGGGCAGCGATCTGCAGCTTGAATTAAGCCGCAGCGGACAACCTGTTACTGTGGCGGTGAAAGCGGGTGCTTTTCCAGCGGACCAGCAGCGGTAGAATAGTTGATTCAAACTTATATTTTGCACCATTGTCAATTACTTGTTTAGGAACAGGCTTTCCGGCCTGTTCCACAAGAAAATTCATCTCTTGTGGAATGGGCCCCACAGCCCGTTCTTGACAATGGTGCAAGATTTAAGTTCAAACTCATATGTTGCACCATTGTCAAGAATCCTTTTATGAACAGGCTTTCCGGCCTGTTCCACAAGAAAATTTATCTTTTGTGGAACGGGCCCCACAGCCCGTTAAGCGAGAATGGTGCAAGAGGTGAGTTAAAACTCATTATGTTGCACCATTGTCAAGAATCCTTTTATGAACACGCTTTCCGGCCTGTTCCACAAAAAAAATTGGTGTTGCTGAATTCAGGTATGATATTTTTTTTTGAGCCACTCAATGTTTCTAATTCATCTAGTTCTCCGACATCGGAAATTGTGTCTGGTTCGTAAGCCTGTGGTATAAGTTCTCCCACCTGTTGAACCCAATTAATTATTGTCGTATGATGAACTCCTTGGATTCTCTCTATTGCTCGAAAACCCATACCATTGACATACATTTTTAGACATTCATGCTTAACTCCTTGAGAGTAACCCTTATGGGGTTGGTAGCATTCTATGAATTTCCTAGCACTCACTTGGGCGAGCGATCAGATGGAGATTCATATTCTGAAAGATAGCAGTCGGATTTTCACAGGCTACCGGGGTCAACTGAATCTGGCTGAGTCGGAGTGATGAACCCGATCGCATTAAGCATCGAGCATCCAAGCAATACACTGTTGCATTTGATTGCTCATTGTTTGTCGATCGGCATTATACCTGCGGCCGTGTCCCGGCAACACCCATTCAAACGAGTAATTAGCCAAATTCTGCATAGATTTGATTTGTTCCGGCCAAGAATACCAACAGACATCGCGAAAGCCAACTAGCTGCTGCAAACTTTCCGACCAAGCAAGATGATCGCCGCTGAACAAAAACTTGTTATTGTAAAGCAAAACAGTGTGACCTTTCGTGTGACCTGGAACAGAAATAATCAACAAATCCTCTGCGATTTGAGGCGATTTCCTACCAGAAAATTGAATTTCTACACTGCGAGTCCCCGCGTTAACTTCGTCCGCATGGAGAATGCGATCGCACCCAAAATGATCGTGGTATTGTTGATGATCTGCTACGTCGTCGCGGTGAGTCAAGTACAGATAGCGAATGCCACCCATTGCTTCGATATTTTTAACTAGCGGCGGCACAAAACGGGGAGAATCCACTAAAATGTTTCCTTCGGGGCGGACAATTAAATAGCTGGCGGCGGCGTAGGATTTCTTTGAGTGGTAGCCACAGTGATAGACATTTTCTGCTACGAGTGCGGGCAACATTCGCTGGGCTTCTTTGATGCTTTTGGGTTTTTCTACAGTCCCGATCGAACTTGTGGGACAAGACAAAAGAGCCGCGAGCGATCGCCTTTCTTCCATCTCGTTAGTTGGTTGGTGGTAAACTGCAGACTGTTCTCCCTCTTGAGTAAATACTTCAGGTGCCATCCACCGACAAGTATCACAGTCAATGCAGGTACTGTCTACATAAAAGTTACCGTTAACATTTTCAGCACGCCTCCGATTAATGTTAGCCATTTTTCTACCTCTTAATAACCCATATAAATTATGGTAACTTACTATAACTAGAACTGCGGACATCCCGACGGGGGTTGAAACCGTCTCACAGCACAAGTCGGTTAAAACTCACATCTTGCACCATTCTCGCTTAACGGGTTCTGGTACCCGTTCCACAAAAGATAAATTTTCGGCGTTGCTGAATAGAGGTATGACATATAAATAGAGGGGATTGAATACTGCTTAAAATGAATAATTACTTGAATAGGGAATCGGCACATCCTCGAATTTCAGATAATGAATGAATAACTTGATAGAATATCTGAGCAACTTGTGGTCTAAGTTAGAATAACACAGAGTTTTTCGGTGCAGTCGAGCTAGATCATGTCTTAATCTTGTGTTTTCACCTTCAACTCGGGTCATGTAAATTTTACAAATAATTTGGTCTCCTGCGGAAATCGATATTGGATAAACTTTCGGGCCATCGGTGACATAAAAATAGCATTGCCATTGACTAACTAACTCGCATAAAGGCTCAAATGTTTTGGCACTATGGTTTCCTAGGTACACAACGTGTTAAATTTAAGTTTAAAAAGATAAATTTTCCCCCCTACCTACTTAGGTGGACTTTGTTTGTGTAGTAGGGGTTTCTAACCGCCGAAAATTAATGTCGAAGATTAGACCTCTTGCAAAAAAAATCTATGCTATAATAGAAGGTTTTCAATTTAATCCCCCTAGAGCTAACTCATAATT